>NZ_JAKRGI010000024.1:0-48124 GCF_022347625.1 Vibrio sp. Of14-4
CGGTATTACTACCGATTGGTCACTCAGTTCATTGATAAATCTTTTTGGATTATCATCAACGAGTGCCCACACAGATTGATAGGTTTAGTTTGTTAAAGAACATTCTAACAAGGCGTCACGCCGCGTTGCTAGGGATGCGTATAATACGCATTTTTTCACTAAAGTCAAGAGCTTTTTAACACTTTCTTCTCCAGTCGTACCGAATAAATCAGAGGTGACCCTGCTTCGTTTCGGTGAGGCGGCATTATATGGACAATGATAAAGATCACAAGGCTTTTTTTTATCTTATTGTTTGATTGCTCGAAAATAGAACAGATCGCTTAAAATTAGGATAAAATTGCAACATTTGAGTCATGTCACACCAATAGGTTGGAAAAACAACAACCATATACGTAAGATCTGTGTGTCTATGTCAATAATGCTTAGGCATTTTATTCTTAACTTACGAAGTTGTTTCCCAATATGAGTTCAAATAAATCAATGTTAATGATTGCCGCCTTAGCTATATTGGGCGCAATTATCTTTTCACAGGTTGATGTTCACCCTGCGCTCAGCTTTGTTGTCGGTGTTTTTGTTTCCACTTTTGTTATTAGATTTTCAAACACCTCATCTAAGCCAGTAACCAGCAATGACACTACAACGAAAACCCTATATGTAGGAAATCTGCCATATAAAGCAAATGAGTCACACGTAAAAGATTTGTTTGCCAAGCATGGTGAGGTTTTTGCGGTGCGCCTTATGAAGGATAAAAGAACCGGAAAAAGGCGAGGGTTTGGTTTTGTAGTAATGGCTGCAACAGACGTTGTCAAAGCAATAGAAGGATTAAATGAAAAGGATTATATGCAGCGTACTCTAAAAGTTCGAATTGCTAACGATCCAAAATCTCAAGTTGAACAGGACTAAAGCCCCACTCCTGTAACGCTGTATTCAACGCTCCTTCAGCATATGGAGGAGCCGTTGAGAAAATCTCACGCTTCCCTTTTTCACCATTATCACTAAAGCCGTCTTTTCCGAGTAGCTCTTGTACTCGACGAGCAATTGCTTCTCCTGAATCAACCAGCAATACATTCTCACCCAGTACATGTTGGATTTCTTGTTTAATAAGAGGGAAATGGGTACAGCCCAGAACGGCAACATCTATCTTGCCTGCCATTGGCTCTAGCGCTTGCTGTAACTCAAGCTGCGACAGCTCTCGCCCGCGCAGTTTTTCCTCGGCCATATCAACTAATAATGTCGAGCCTAACAGCTCCACCGGCTTAGTCTTAGAGAAGTCCCTGATTAAGTCATGGGTGTATTCGCGAGTAACAGTGGCAGGGGTGGCAATAAGGCCAATAGCCTTATTGGCAAGACTGGAAGCAGGTTTAATAGCAGGCACCACACCGACCACAGGTATAGATAACCTGGCGCGCAGCGAGGGCAAAACAATCGTGCTGGCGGTATTACATGCAATCACAACAAGATCAATCTCGAGCTTTTCTACATATTGACAAACCAGCGTCTCAACACGCGCGGTAAGAGTGTCATGCTCTAGCTCACCATATGGGTAAGCAGCATTATCAAAAATATAAAAGTAGTTAAGCGCTGGCAGTTTTGCTTCTATCTCTTTAAACACCGATAGCCCGCCGACTCCAGAGTCAAAGATTAGGATTTTTGTTTGTTGCGACACTTGGTAACCCACACTATTCGATTGGCCAATCATACTCACTAAGCTAAATTTGGCAATCTTTTCATTAAATGAGTGAGATTAAGTATTGTCGATTTGGCTGGTAACTACTAAACAAAACCGCCCGAAGGCGGTTTAAAGTTAAAACTTATAGTTAAGTCCTGCAAAATAGCTGCGCTCTTGAGTGTTGTAGCCATATGACGTTTCATAGTTTTCATCAAATAAGTTGGCAATTTTGCCACGAGCAATCAAATTATCAGTAATATAGTAATGAGTTGAGAAATCAACCAGAGAGTATGAATCCAACTTGGTATTATTGGCTGCATCATCATAGCTCTCACCACGATAGAGATAACTTAAATCAAAGTTCCAATCATAATACGTGTAGCTTACATTCCATTTAGCACTGTACTTTGATCTTCGAGCTAACTCTTTACCTGTTTCCTTATTCTCAGTATCCATTACATCGATACTTGCCGAGTGAAATAAAGCACCAGTTGCAAACTCTCCAACAAGTTCGAGACCCTTTATTTCTGCTTTTGCAATGTTTTCATTTTTATCTGTCGAACGCGAAATCAGATCAGAGATGTCATTCTGGTAGAAAGCAACTCTAAAATCACCAATCGATGGAGTTACATCCAAAGCAATCTCGTAGTTTAGAGACTCTTCCGGTGTTAAGTCAGGATTCGCATAATCCCCCCACTTCGATGATGGGTAGTACAAGTCATTAAATGTAGGCGCTTTAAAAGCGGTACCTGCCATCACGGATAAACGGTAAATTGGAGTAAAGTTGTAGCCTGAACCCACTTGCCAAGTGGTGTAATCTCCATATTGCTCATTATCATCAATACGCAGGCTCACTTCTGCTTGCATTTTATCTTTTGAATATAGTCCAGAAGTATATACACCCAGATTTGAACGACTTGTTTTAGCATACTCTGTAGTGGACTCAGACACATCGTCATTGACCCAGTCGACACCACCTAACATTAACAAGTCAGCATTAATTTGATAACCATTTTGCCAAGCAACAGATAGTCGATTGGTCTCATAGTTATCTGATGAGCCCATAAAAGAAGATTGATCTCTGCTAGCTGCTAGTATCACTTCGCTGCTCAACGAGTTCGTTTTATAGGCTCCGACAATTGAACTGCTTAAGAGCTTTTGCTCTTGTTCTCCAGAATCAAACTCAATATCACCTTCTGTATAGTTCGTGTTCCATTTAAAACTTAACTCTTCAGTCGGATTAACCCCCAGCTCTAACAACAAGTCAGTATGGTCATAACCATCCTTGTCGGGATCAAAGCTTGAACTGTTTTCGTTGGTAGCTGAAAACCCATCTGTTTTTTCACGATTAACAGAGGCCTTGAGCCAGCCGTTTTCTCCAATCTGATTAGCCGTATTTACAGCATATTTTTGATACTTATTACTACCACCCTCTACCCATAGCTCAGTTTCATCACCAGTGTATGAGGTAATTATATTGATTACTCCACCAATAGCATCCGAGCCGTATACAGCGGTTCGTGGACCTCGCACATACTCTATTCGCTCAACGCCGTTTAATGACAAAGAAGAAATGGCCGTTAATCCCGCAGTAGCGCTGCTCACACGAACACCGTTTACCAGTATCAGCGCGTGATCAGACTCAGTGCCTCGAATATAAACGCTAGCTGTTTGACCATAACCACCATTACTAGACACTTGTATGCCGGGCAATCGGCGTAATACTTCTTCGATCGACTTGGCTTGAGTAGACTGAATGTCCTCCTTGGTCACGACCACGACTGGGGCAAGAGTTGAATTTATTGATTGCTCAAATCGATTCGCCGTAACCACCATAGTTTCATCGATAGAAGTTTCTTGAGCATATAAAAGAGAGGCATGGGGGAGCAGCGATGCTACTGTCATCGCTAACATTGTTCGGTTCATTGTTATCGTTCCTAAATCGCGTAAGTCCTACCGAGCTTGGAGTAATACACTCCAATACCACTGCTCAGTCGCTGGCAGGTATTCGGACTCAAGAGCGTGGCTATGCCGCCTAATCACTCGACTTCCCAAATGATGCCTCATTCAGTGTCATAGGAGCTTTCGTTCTCTCTTACCGCTGCGCGTCAGTTCTGGATTTGCACCAGATTCCCTTTTCAGCCATCTATACATCTAAATGGCACCAGCTTGACGACGATGTTATTAAGCAATCGGTAGTTTGTCCACTTTAATATCGCTAATTTGGCTTTTATATGCTGGCTATGCCTAGAATGGGGCTGGACATAACGCTGAGATTGAATAAAATCTGCGCTCCTAAATGAAATACAACCTCAACGGGCAACAACCTAAGGTAAAGAGCATGGCGAATCTTGACGTAAACCCACAAGACTACCAAGAACAATTGAACGAAAAAAAAGCGCGTCTTGAGCAAATGTTCACTTGTTACCAAATGCCAAAGCTTGAGGTGTTTGAATCTGAAAGCCAACATTATCGCATGCGCGCTGAGTTTCGTGTTTGGCATGAGGGTGATGATCTTTACTACATCATGTTCAATCAGGAAACGCGTGAAAAATATCGTGTTGATCAGTTTCCAGCCGCCAGTGGTTTGATCAATGAGGTGATGCCGCTTTTGATGGATGAGATGAAAAGCAATGATTCACTGCGTCGTAAGCTCTTCCAAGTCGATTTCCTCTCAACGCTCAGTGGTGAGATTCTTATCTCCCTTTTATATCATCGCCAATTGAATGAAAAGTGGATTGAAAACGCAAAAGCACTGAAACAGCGCCTAATCGATAAAGGCTATAAGCTCAATATCATTGGGCGAGCGAGAAAAATGAAAATTGTACTCGATCGTGATTATGTGATTGAGAAGCTAAACGTAAATGGGCAGCCATATCTATACCAGCAAGTAGAAAACAGTTTTACTCAACCAAACGGAAAAATCGCCGAGAAAATGCTGGAGTGGGCAATAGACTGTACGCGTGATAGTCAAGGCGATTTGCTAGAGCTCTATTGTGGCAATGGTAATTTTTCTCTCGCACTGGCACAAAACTTTAGACGTGTACTGGCAACTGAGCTGGCCAAACCCTCGGTTGAGTCCGCCCAATATAATATTGCGGTTAATAAGATTGATAACGTGCAGATATTGCGCCTTTCAGCAGAGGAATTTACCCAAGCCATCGAAGGAAAACGTGAGTTTCGCCGCCTCAAAGATGCTGGCGTGGATTTAAAAAGCTACGATTGCAATACAATTTTTGTCGATCCGCCAAGAGCTGGCATGGATATAGACACCTGTAAAATGGTGCAAGGATACCAACGTATTGTTTATATTTCCTGCAATCCAGAAACACTCAAAGATAATTTAGATGTTTTGTGTCAGACACACAAAGTTACGCGTTTTGCGCTGTTTGATCAGTTCCCATATACCCACCATATGGAAGCGGGAGTCATGCTAGAACGCAAAATTTAGTGCAGATTTATCATCAAAAATAAAAAAACGAGCTTTTAAGCTCGTTTTTTATTTTCACCGCTTCATTCTGTCCGAGTGCTCCGGTCCATAAAGCCGAGCTTTTTACCTATCCACACTAACAGAAGTAATGAGACGACGATGGCAAAAAAGTTAGAACCCGCATCTGGATACTGGGCTTTAACGAACGCCGAATGGCCAAAAGCGCCGACAAAAAAGCAAGCTAGTCCGACAAGCGGAACGTCTTCAGAGACAGGGTTGCGGAGGTATTCTTGATAGAGAGCCTGCACAGATAAAACCAGCGCAATCAGAGGAAAAATAGAAAAAGAGACTTCACTCATTGTTACCCAAGACAACAAGGCATCACCACACATACCAGCAATAAGTGCCAATATTAAGGTTTTTTTCTCTGAGCCAGTATCCACTCGGTTTACTTCATTCGACATTATTCTGTTCCACCTTTTAATCGGTTACGTTCACGTTCTTTTCGGTACCACAAAGCGCCTTTGGCAATCATGCGCAATTGAGTAATCAATCTCTCAGCCAGTTCATCCCGTTCATGGCTGGCTAAATCTAGTGCTTCTGCACCTGAGCTAAACACCAATGTGACTGAGGCTTCCGCTTGAGTGTATGCTTCATCACGAGACATCCGAGTACTAATAAGGTACTCGGTCAGCTCAGCAACAAAATGTTGAATTTCTCTCGCTACGGCAGCTCGAAATTCAAATGATGTTCCTGAACGTTCTCGTAACAAAAGTCGGAAAACATTGGGGTGATTATCAATAAACTCCATAAAGGTCTCAACGGAAGTTCGTATCACGCTTCCCTCTTTCACTATCCTTTGCCTAGCTTGGCGCATCAATTGACGAAGTAATAAGCCTCCCTCATCAACCATAGTTAAGCCAAGTTCGTCCATATCTTTAAAATGGCGATAAAAAGAGGTAGGAGCAATCCCAGCTTCACGGGCAACTTCTCTTAAGCTTAAGTTAGAAAAGCTTCGCTCAGCGCTGAGCTGGCTAAAAGCTGCATCAATGACTGAACGACGCGTTTTTTCTTTTTGCTGTGCTCGGATTCCCATGATTGCCATCTACTTGTTATTGAATTATTTGCTCGCTAGCAAATATACAATGATTAGAGCAAAGACATAAGACAAAATCACCACCTTTGATAATCGGATGGTAATTAAACCCAATTCGCCCAACTTTTCAATCATTTAACATAAATTTAGCGATGTAGTTATAGACAAATATCAAAACAGCCCTATTCTGCCTACTCACTTACTTAAAGGCTTCAATACGTGTGCATTATCGAGAAATCAGTTAAAATCTCGATAAAGCAATGTAAAAAATAGTATAACCAAGGAAAAGTTATGGCGGAAAGTAACCACTTTGACGTAATTGTTATCGGCAGTGGTCCTGGAGGAGAAGGGGCTGCAATGGGGCTAACCAAAGCGGGACTCAATGTCGCCATCGTTGAGAAAGAAACTAGCGTGGGTGGCGGATGTACTCATTGGGGTACAATCCCCTCAAAATCGCTTCGCCATGCCGTCAGCCGTATCATCGAATTTAATAACAATCCTCTTTTTTGCCATAACAACACCAGTCTCCATTCTACCTTTTCTAATATCTTAGGCCACGCCAAAACTGTGATTGATAAACAAACGCGCCTAAGACAAGGATTCTATGACCGTAACCAGTGCTCTTTAATTTTTGGTACCGCACGGTTTACCGACAAGTACACCATTGCTGTCGCACAGGCTGATGGTACAGAAGAACTGTACAGCGCAGACCGATTTATTATCGCAACAGGCTCACGTCCATATCAGCCAAAAGATGTCGACTTTATGCATGAGCGCATTTATGACAGTGACTCGATCTTGAGCCTGAGTCATGACCCTCGCCATATCATCATCTACGGTGCTGGCGTTATTGGTTGTGAATATGCCTCTATCTTCAGAGGGCTTGGCGTTAAAACTGACCTTATCAATACCCGTGATCGCTTACTGTCTTTTCTCGATAACGAGGTATCGGATGCCTTGTCTTATCATTTTTGGAATAGCGGTGTGGTGATTCGAAATGATGAAACCTACGAAAAAATCGAAGGTACTGACCAAGGCGTTATTATCCACTTAGAGTCCGGCAAGAAGATGCGCGCAGACTGCTTATTATTTGCCAACGGACGAACCGGTAATACCGATAAGCTTAACTTATCAGCCGTAGGGCTCAGCGCTGACTCAAGAGGGCAACTAAGTGTAGATAGCAATTATCAAACCGATGTTGAGCATATCTATGCTGTGGGTGATGTGATCGGATATCCTAGCCTTGCGAGCGCTGCCTATGACCAAGGCAGATTCGTTGCTCAAGCAATTGAAAAAGGGCAGGCAGACAGCCACCTCATTGAAGATATCCCAACCGGTATATACACCATCCCAGAAATCAGCTCGGTTGGTAAAACCGAGCAAGAGCTCACTGCTGCTAAAATCCCATACGAGGTGGGACGCACATCATTTAAGCACCTCGCTCGGGCCCAAATTGCAGGTAAAGATATTGGCAGCTTAAAGATTCTCTTCCACCGTGAAACTAAAGAAATTTTAGGTATTCACTGTTTTGGTGAGCGCGCTGCCGAAATTATCCATATCGGCCAAGCTATCATGGAGCAAAAAGGCGAAGCAAACACCATAGAGTATTTCGTCAATACTACCTTCAACTATCCAACCATGGCAGAAGCCTATCGAGTCGCCGCTTTGAATGGTCTTAATCGTTTATTTTAAGTGGTAGATCTGCGCAGCCACTTCTGATGGAGTGGCTGTCACTTAAACCATAAAAAAGCGCTCTTCTCGCCATTGGCGATAAAAAATCACACCCAAACTCATGCCCCGCATTGCCATAAAGCCCAACATGGCTAACCACAAAGCATGATTACCCATATCCGAGAAGACAAAGAACAAACCGAAAAAGACACACATAGCACCAAACATACTATTACGCATCTCTTGGCCCTTTGTTGCACCAATAAAAATTCCATCAAACAAAAAGCACCACATGGACACAAGTGGCATAGCCACCAGCCATGGAAGGTAAATATTAGCGGTGTCTGCTACTTTAGAAATATCTGTGATTAGACCCACCAACGAAGAACCAGCAAGGCTAAACACCAGAGTTAAGCCCGCGCAAATCACCAAACCCCAGAAAAAGGTGCCAATTAAAGAGCGGCTCAATTGCTGTTTATCTTGGGCGCCAAAGGCTTTACCCACCAAGGCTTCCATTGCGTAAGCAAAACCGTCCATACCATAAGAAATAATCATTAAAAAACTCATCAACACCGCATTGGCAGCCACCACATCATCTCCAAAACTCGCACCTTGGAAAGTCATAAAAGTGAAGGTTGCTTGTAAACACAAAGAACGCAGAAAAATGTCACGATTTAACTTGATGAACCTACTCAGTCCATGGGAAGTGTCTTTCACTAATGTAAGCAGCTTTGGCAGCTGTTTTTGTTGCCATGTTTTATAGACACAACAAAGGCCAAAAATCATACCGCTATAGTCAGCAATGACCGAAGCTAAGGCAGCTCCTTCTACTTCCCAACCCAAACCCACAACAAAAAGAATATCCAAAGCAATATTTGTTGAGTTAACGATGATCACCATCCACATAGGGGCCTTTGAGTTTTGTGTCCCTAGTAACCAGCCCAAGAGAACGTAGTTGACTAGAGCTGCTGGAGCGCTCCATACGCGAACAGAGAAATACTGCTGGCCATAGTGTTTCACTTGCTCACTGGCGCTACTGACTGAAAATACAAAATCAGCAATAAATGAATGAAGAGCAATAAAAGCCAATGCAAACCCCAATGCCATAAAAAGGCCTTGAGTAAAAACTATTGCAAGCTGCCTTCCGCTGCTTGCACCATAGGATTGAGCTGCGAGACCAGTGGTAGACATGCGTAAAAAGCCAAGCAGCCAAAATGACACACTGATCATTGTGCTGCCGAGAGCTACACCACCTAAATACCAAGCATGCTCTAGGTGGCCAACGACTGCTGCATCAACCAAACCAAGAAGGGGTACTGTGATATTGGAAAGCACCATAGGGATAGCAAGTAACAACACTTGCTTATGTAGCGCTTTATCACAAAGGAGTCGTAAAATGTTCAAATTATCCACCATCTGGTATTAGAGAGTGGAAATTGTAACCGGATTACCAGCGAAGCTGAATCACTACTGGTGTTAGTCTGTGCTTAAGAGAGCTAAATTTTGTCAGCCAGCGCTGCCAAAACTTCCAACGACCACAATGTCTATCAAGAGGAGAAAAGGTTCTCACCCACCGAGACCAAGGAAGATAGTTAAGTACCGCATCTCCTGGCGATGCATACCCATGGCTGTATGCCCCTGAGCCCATTTTCTTCCCTAACCGGCTTGATGCTCTGTCGCCCGCTAGCACTATACATGCTATTGCTGAATCAAAGTGGCGTCCCAATGCTTGGATAAACTTACCCACTTGCTTTTCATTGCAATCAAGCAAAGCTTGCTCACAAACAATTAAAACTGGCGTCTGCTCTGAAATTGGAAGCTGCTCAAGCCAAGATAGGTCATCAACATGACCGCAGATATGTTGGTAACGCTCACTTTTATGGAATAACTTCTGGCGCCATAATAAGTTCTCTGTCACATCCAACTCTAACCAATGGCAACGTCCATTATCTACGCGATAAAAACGGGTATCTAAACCAGCACCAACATTGATTATCCAGCCATCCGGGTGCTGGGAAAGAAAATGACTCACTCGCTCATCACAAATCTGAGTCAAAGTGGCATGGAGGAGCTGTTTCTGGTCAATATCTCCTGATAAGCATTCAGGCGCAAGCTGACAACGCTGGCAAGCAGTAGCTGCTATCGGATCATATACTAAACCATCGTCAACCAAGCTTTCTCGGCTACGAAACCATAGAGGCTGAAGTAAATTAACAGGAACCTGGTAACGATGCCCTGAAACCTTTTGTCTAGCGACCATTATCATCTTCCTCCATTATTAGGAGTTAGATGATAATGAATATCAGTTAATAATTCAAGTTATTGAGAATTATTCTCAGTTAAAAGGTAAAAACTATGAGCCATATATCTAAATGTTTATGATATTCATACACCAAACAGTGGAGATTCAAACATCAAGATCTACATCCAATCGGTATTACGAATAATACCAACCGCTAAACCTTCGATAGTTAAGTGCTGACTGGTGAGATCAACCTTAATTGGAGCAAACTCCTCATTCTCTGCATGCAATAGGACAGTTGAACCCTTACGTTCAAGTCTTTTCACAGTTACATCATCATCAACTCTTGCCACAATAACCTGACCATCATGAACATCTTGTGTCTTATGAACAGCCAACAAGTCACCATCCATAATCCCAATATCTTTCATACTTTCACCATTAACTCGTAATAAAAAGTCTGCTTGAGGCTTAAACATGGAGGGGTCCAGTTGGTAGTGAGTTTCAACATGCTCCTGAGCCAGAATCGGTTCTCCAGCTGCCACCTGACCAATAAGAGGTAGTCCAGCATCATTGGCGGCGTCTTCTAACAAGATACGAATACCGCGAGACGCTCCTGGAATAATTTCAATCGCTTGCTTGCGAGCGAGGGCTTTAAGGTGCTCCTCTGCTGCATTGGCTGAACGAAAACCAAGCTCTCGCGCAATTTCCGCTCTTGTTGGAGGCATACCTGTATCTTCAATTTTGCTTTTGATCAGATCATATACTTGTTGCTGGCGTGGTGTTAGTGGCTTCATGACTCACCTGTCTTTTTATACAGTTAACTGTGAGTATATCCAGTAATCGATTAAATGAAAAGCCAATTGGTGTTTTTTTGATTTAGTTAACCTTTTGACTACAAAAACAATACTTCTGCCCACACGTAAGCAGTCAATAACATAGTTAGCATCACAGCTGCAGAGCCAATGTCTTTTGCTCGGCCAGATAGGGGGTGCTGCTCTGGACCAATGCGGTCCACCACAGCTTCAATTGCACTATTGAAAAGCTCTGCAATCAAAACCAAGATAACAGTGGCAATGAGTAAAATACGCTCAACCTGAGTAATATCCAAGATCGCAGCCGTGGGTATCATGATGACGCTTAGTACGACTTCTTCACGAAAAGCTGGCTCATTGCTAAATGCAGAACGTAAACCTTGGCACGAGTATCGAGTCGCATTTCTAATGCGTTTTAATCCATGAAGTGTTTTCTGTGTCACATGCTTTCCCTCATAGCAAATCAATAAATATTGCCCCCAACACTTTAGCTTGGTCAACAGTATATTGCTTAGCATGAAGACCGTAAGAATAAAGTCAACAGACTCAAAATATTAAGTGACATCGACGTGCTTATATTCAATTTACGGTAAAAGGTTCGACCAGTTTCTGGTATTCTTGCAACCCCAAAAAAGTCAGCGTTGGTGAAGCTCAGCGTGGCTTCTGCGATTTATCTGTTTTTCGAGGCTATAAACCTTATGTCTTCAGGACAATCATTACCAAGTGCATTACTAAAACTGCCTTTATCAATGATGGTAAAAGGAACAACCATTCCCTCCAATCCCATTGAAGATCATGGTATTGATCTGAACAAGCCCATAGTTTATGCGCTGCCCTATCGGTCGAGTGTTGATTTGCTTACGCTCCAAGCGCAAGTCATTCAGTTGGGTCTGCCCGATCTGTTCACTCCGATTGAAATCAATGGTAAGTCGTTCCGGCGCTATGTGTTCATCTCTTCTCGTCAAACTGTGATGAGTAACGATCATAATGTGCCTAATGAGTCAATTGCTCTGTTTTCTGAGCTACTTGAACAGCATAAATATGACAATAAACTCGATGTGCAAGTTATCCCAACTTCGGTATTATGGGGAAGAAAACCAGGAAAGGAATCACAAAAAACGTCTTATTTACAGGCGCTTAATGGTCCAGAAAAAGCGATCGCCGTCCTGAAGTATGGTCGTGACTGTCTAGTTAGAATCAGTCCTGTCGTATCACTTAGGTATATGGCTGACTCCCACGGTACTGACGTATCAATTGCTCATAAGCTTGCAAGAGTAGCTCGCATTCATTTCTCACGCCAAAAATTAGCCGCTTCCGGACCAAACTTACCCAACAGAGAGGTCCTTTTTGCTCGCTTAATGCGTTCAAAAGCCATTATCAAGGCGATTGAAGATAAAGCCAAAACTAAAAATATATCACTTGAAAAAGCTCGTAAAGAAGCCCACTCGATCATGGATGAAATCGCCTCAGATTTCTCCTATTCAATGATTAAAAAAGGCGAGCGACTACTGAGTTGGCTATGGAACCGTATTTATCAAGGCCTCAATATCAATAATGCATCAATAGTGCGCAAACTAGCTCAAGACGGCCATGAAATAGTTTATGTGCCCTGTCATCGCAGCCATATGGATTACTTGTTACTCTCGTATGTTTTGTACCATGAAGGTATGGTGCCGCCGCATATTGCTGCTGGTATTAACCTTAATTTCTTTCCTGCAGGTCCTATATTTCGTCGCGGCGGCGCTTTCTTTATTCGCCGCAGCTTTAAAGGTAATAAGCTCTATTCCACTATTTTCCGTGAATATCTGGCAGAGCTGTTTTCCAAAGGTTACTCAGTGGAATATTTCAGTGAAGGAGGCCGCTCTCGTACTGGTCGCCTGCTGCAAGCTAAAACGGGCATGTTGGCAATGACAATCCAAGCTATGCTGCGTGGCTTAAATCGCCCTGTCACCTTGGTGCCAGTTTATATTGGCTATGAGCATGTCATGGAAGTCAGCACATATGCAAAAGAGCTGAGAGGGAAAAGAAAAGAAAAGGAAAATGCAGGACTGGTACTAAAAACGATTAGAAAGTTGCGTAATTTTGGCCAAGGCTACGTCAACTTTGGTGAACCAATTCAGCTTAATCACTATCTCAATGAGCACGTTCCAGAATGGACACAAGACATAGATCCTGTTGGTAGCACCAAACCTCAATGGATAAACCCTGTAGTCAACGTACTTGCCAATAAAGTCATGACACATATCAACGATGCAGCGGCAACCAACGCTCTGACGTTATGCGCTACAGCTTTGCTCGCCTCACGTCAACGTGCTCTATCAAGAGATAGCTTGATTAAACAAGTGGATTGCTACTTGGCACTGCTAAAGAATGCCCCCTATTCTTCTACGTTTACCGTGCCTAATGAAAGCGCTGAGGAACTAGTTTGTCATGCAGAGTCATTGGACAAATTTGTTATCGACTCTGACAGTATGGGCGACGTAGTCTCTCTTGATCGCAACCAGTCAATACTGATGACCTACTACCGCAATAATATTATCCACCTATTTGCGATTCCCTCTTTGATTGCTCAGATCCTTATCCGTCACCAAAAGCTGAGTTTGAAAAAGATTAAAACCAATGTTGCCTTGATTTACCCTTTCCTAAAACAAGAGCTCTTCCTAAGTATTGAAGATGATAAGTTAGGTGAATTCACTGAATCGACGATTGAGGAAATTGCTCGCTTGGGCCTTGTTACTGTGGATGGGCGGCATAATGTGGCAATCAGACAAGATAATATCCAAATGCTGATGTTACTGGGCCGTACAATTACCGAAACCCTTCAACGCTATGCTATTACACTCAATCTATTACCGACCAGCCCAAATCTGAATAAAGGAGATTTGGAGCAAAAAAGTCAGGAAATAGCCCAAAGACTGGGACGTCTACACGGTATTAATGCACCAGAGTTCTTCGACAAGGGTGTATTTTCATCCATGCTAACCACTTTAAAGCAACAAGATTATTTAGATAATGATGGAAGCTGTGACCAAGAAAAAAGCCAAGCGCTCGCTGACCTACTGTATTCATTACTCTCACCAGAGGTATGCTTGACTATCAAAGAAAGTATTTGCCAAGCATCAGAGACGCCATAAGTATATAACAGCAATCGTCGAAACAAGAAGAGGCAACCTGTTTAGGTTGCCTCTTCTTTGGAACATGATTAGCCGTTACCAGAAACTGAGCCACAACCCAGCAGCGATTGCCATGCCAACATAGTTATTGTTTAAAAATGCGCTAAAGCATTTTTCTCGCTCACGATAGTAAGTAAGGCGCTGCTGAAACACAAATAAACCAGCCACCAGTACCAAGCTCAAATAATAGGCAAGCCCTAAATCATACCACCAACCTAAAGCAATAAGCATAATTAACGTAGTCAGTTGCAATAAACCAATCACTAACTTATCCCAGCGTCCAAACAAAATGGCCGTCGACTTAATACCAATTTTAAGATCATCATCTCTATCAACCATCGCATATTGAGTGTCGTAGGCAATGGTCCAGATGGCATTGATAGTAAAGATATACCAAGCTACAGGAGAGAGTTCTCCTGTCTGAGCTGCCCATGCCATAGGAATAGACCAGCTATACGCCAACCCGAGAAAGAGTTGAGGAAAGTGAGTATAGCGCTTCATAAATGGATAAATAAACGCCAAAACTAAAGCAATCAATGACAACTTTATTGTCAACATATTCATGGTCAAAACCAACAAGAAAGACATTAGGCACAAAATCAAAAATAAGCCTATGGCTTCAAAGGCACTGACTCTACCCGAAGGGAAGGGTCGCTGATGAGTTCGCTTCACATGACCATCAACCCTGCGATCGGCAAAATCATTAATAACACAACCCGCTGAGCGCATAAAAAGAACACCAAGACTAAATACGATCAGAACTTTGAAGTCCGGCATACCCTGCGATGAGATAAATAGAGACCATAATGTAGGCCACAATAAGAGTAATGAACCAATGGGTCTATCCATTCGCATTAGTTGCCAATATGCATGTGCTTTTATAGCAATCATTTAGTCACTCTCCTTGTTGTATATTGGCGCGCTAGGTAAAAATAGCTCAGCAATCAACATTGGCTTTTGATTCACCCATAAGCGAGAACGACGTGCTAAGAAATCACCATCAGACGTTTTTACCCAAGCGACCTGAAGAGAATCACGCTTAATGTCATCAGAAGTAAATATCGTCAAACCCAAAGGTTTCTCGCCCTGCATAGTGAAATCAAACTCATGATCCTCCATAGATGAATTTGGGATCAAAGTTCGACCGAGCACCCAAGGGCAACCATCACCTTTGAGCACGACCTTTCTCAGTAAGCAGGGTTCTCGCTGCAAAAGTTCCACTTCCTGACTATTAAGTTTCTCTGCTTTAACCACTTTGTTATGCAGCAAGTCGACACTTAATACTTGGCAGTGAGTTTCCAGTAAACGAGACAGTGACCCTTTCTCTAGCAGCCATTTTTTCGAAATGTGAGTTGGGAAGCAGAACTTATCAGGATCTTGCCAGTCGGCTTGGCGAAGAGCAGATAAATAGAGCGCATTAGGTTGATTCATACTAGTATTCAATAAGTAGCTTTGTCGCCAATGCATGAGAGGATGGTTAAATTATAGAGCCACCGCTTAAATGTCTCGTGCACAACTCTCTAAAAGTGTTCTATTGTAACAAGAGTCTGGCGGTTCTAGTATCATCATTCGAAAAAAGAAAAGACAAACCTATGATTAAACGTTGCTTAGTCCAGTTATTGTTTACATTGAGTATACTGCTTAGTTTTTCTTCATTAGCCGAAGAAGAAGGGGAAGATAAACTGGCTTATTTTACTCTTGAACCCGACCTCACCACCAACTTTTATACCAAGGGAAAAGAACTCGGATACATTCAGGTTCGCATTGACATCATGGTAGCTAACAGCGCTGATTTATCCATAATAGAACTTCATCAACCACTGATACGAGACGCGGTTATTGAACTACTCGGGAAACAATCAGGCGATACTATTACTTCTCTGGCAGGACGAGAAGATTTACGCAAGACCTTAGTTGATAAGCTAAACGCCATTTTATTACCAGAAACGGGTAGAACTGTTATTGCAGACCTATTGTTTACCAAATACCTGTATCAATAAATAAAAGCGAGGCGGCTATGGCTGCCTCATCCTTCCAGCATCCAGCAAACCAATTATCACTCCACAAAGCAAGCCAACCAAATGGGCCGTATTTGCTATTGCCATAAAAGGCTGAACAAAACCAAGTACTAGCCATACCAGCATAAAGCCAATAATAGGTCTGGGTATACTCAGCCCAAGATGCGGAGCTTTGTACCCTAGCACCCAAAGGTAACCAACTAGCGCATATACTACGCCAGACAAACCGCCAAAATTAGCCCCTTCGACCCAATATTGACCCGCTCCCGAAAGAGCAGATGACACTAAAAAAAGCTGTGTCAGCTTCCTCGCTCCGAGTTTTTGCTCAATATCTCCGCCCAGTTGCCACCACCAAAGTAGATTAAAGGCAATATGGACAATAGAAAAATGCAACAACGCATGACTAATCCAACGCCAGAGCTGCCACTCTTGCCCAGCTAAAGCAGGAAAATGCAGTGCAGCAAAAACGGCCCTTCCAGCCCCAAATTGCTGTAAGAAAAAAATCACGATGCACAAGACCATAATAAATATGGTTACTGGGCCAGCTTTTGCTTTAAGCATGGACATTATTGAAGGAGAATAATAGCGAAATTGGTTAGTGCGGCTTTCAGCCATATCCCAAGACGCAGCTTGATAACGACTGTCGTTAGGGTTCTTTAGGAAACGTTGCAGCTCTGACTCTGTCTCTATCTGATGCTGGGGATCAATAAGCCATAAGATAAACTGATCATTACCTTCCGGCATCATCTTAATATGAATATGTCGAGACGCCATATAGTCAATAAAAGCTTGGCCCATTCTAGGGTTAGGTAGTGAAACAAGTCTTATCATGCTTATACCTAAGAGCAATTTGATTCAATAGGCAATTGGGCACGTTGCCAAGCTTCAAATCCACCATCAACACTATACACCTGTTCATAACCTTGGTTTATGAGATATTGGGCAGCGCCTTGGCTACTGATGCCATGGTAACACATAACTAAAATCGCCTGCTCAAATTCCACTTCGTCGATAAATTGAACCATGGTTTCATTCGTCAGGTGGTAGGCTTTTGGAGGATGAGCAACCGCAAAAGACTGAGGATCACGAATGTCAACTAAGCGCGCATTTCCCTTTTCTACTAGCGCTTGCGCACTTAAGACATCGATATGTTGAAATTGATCCATTCTACGGCCTCTTTGTAAACACCAATATTGAGAGCTATTGTAACCTATCCAGTGGTAAACAAGTACACTCTGTCAATATGGTTATCCACTTTTGGCTATTTCTTTACCATCTGTGGATAAATCTGTGGATTGCGTTGATAAGGTATACAAACAATAATCGATCCACAACATATAGTGATGATCCTTATTTTTCTGTGTGGATCATACAAAGTATCCCCAATCAAAAATTAGCCCTAGAGCCTTTGTTTACCCGTATTTTTTACATTAAGCAAATAAATTTCTCACAGAGTTACCCACAGGCAAGTATCGCAAAATTCGATCCAACACCCGAGTATCGAAATAGTTTGTCGATCCCAAAAAACAAAAAAACCGAGACCTTACGATCTCGGTTCTTAAATTACTATCAACTTTTGCTAGAAGTCACCAACGGCAAGCTTAAGCTTTTTCATAGCATTCTTCTCTAATTGACGAATGCGCTCTGCAGAAACATTATAGGTCTCTGCTAGATCCTGTAGAGTCAGCTTGTTATCTTCTAACCATCGAGAACGCACAATATGTTGGCTGCGTTCATCAAGGCTTGATAGCGCTAAACTGAGACGCTGGTTGGTATGAGCTTCCCAGTTTGCCGCTTCAACATTATCTGCAACATCTGATGCCTTATCTTCAAGGTAAAGCATTGGCGCTGAGTAAGACGCCCCAGAATCATCATCATCACTTTGCAATTCAAACGCAGCGTCTTGTGCAGCAAGGCGAGATTCCATTTCTCGAACCTCTGCTGGCTCTACACCAAGCTCTTTAGCTACGGTTTCTACCTCACCATTATTAAACCAGCCCAAACGCTTTTTTGACTTACGTAAGTTGAAGAAAAGCTTACGCTGAGCTTTAGTCGTTGCTATTTTAACTATGCGCCAGTTTCGTAGGACATATTCATGAATCTCCGCCTTAATCCAATGAACAGCAAATGAGACAAGACGTACGCCAACTTCTGGGTTGAAACGTTTGACCGCCTTCATAAGGCCAATGTTGCCCTCTTGAACTAAGTCTGCCATTGGCAAGCCATAACCAGAATAACCCCGAGCAACATGCACAACAAAGCGCAGATGAGAAAGAATCAAGCCTTTAGCTGCTTCAATTTCGCCATCATAATGTAATCGCTCTGCCAGCTCACGTTCCTCTTCAGCACTCAGCATAGGGTAGCTGTTCACTGTGCGGATATAACTATCTAAACTATCTTGTGTAACTACAGCCATTGGATATGTTTGGTTAGTCATTCATTTCCTCATTTAAATAGGAGATCTGGGTTTGGTTTTGTTCAGTTAATGTTGAATCTAACGTGAGCAAGATTCAATCATATCAGAACTATTATGCATAAACCTTTCGCTGATACAAGTAAAAGGCTCATTATGCCTGACTCTGTTTTGAGACAACACAGGCTTATACTGGTTCAATTTCTTTCAGGTGACGCTGAGCAGAGATTTTTGCAGCCAAGCACCCGAGGAAGACTCCGAGCATTAATAATAATAGACTTTCATCCCAACTCAAACTCACTAGCCGAAACTGGCTGTCATAGAGTAAGGCCAACTCTTCCACACTTGTATTGAGTACAAGCGTAATTAAAACCGTTAAAGCCCAAGCAAATAAAGCACCTAAGAGACCAAACCACATGCCTGAATACAGATATGGCCTCAAGATGAAACCATTGGTCGCGCCTATCAACTTCATGGTCTGGATTTCTTCTTTGTTAGCAAGCACATTGAAGCGCAAGGTATTCCCAACAATCAAAAATACTGAACCCAACATAAGCACTGAAAGTGTAATGACAATCCCACACACTAGTTTTTTTATTGCATCCAACCGCGTTAGCCAATCTTCGTCCAAGCGAACATCAGTGACTTCCTCCTCTTTCGCAATGTCGGAGGCTAGTTGCTTTATTTCCGCTTTATTTTCAGTACTAGGTGTAACAACTAACACACCAGGCAAAGCATAATCATCAAGCAATGATATCGCCTGCTCAAAGCCGGAGTGCTGGCTCAAATCTTCGAGGCCCTGTTGAGGAGAGATGTATTCTACTTTGGAAACCTTATCCATAGTTTCCAATTTATCTTTTAAGACCATAATCCGAGATTCAGGAGTTTGCTCTTTTATATAGCCACTCACTTTGGAAGGACTGGTCACATTTACTGAGGCAACAGATATATTCTTCCCTAACAAATACAAAGCAGAAGGCATAGCCAAAGCCATAGAAATCACTGCTAGTGTGAGAACATTACCTAGAGGGCGAGACCATATCTGTGTAAAAGACGCTTTCGCCTGCCTGATATGCACCGCAATAAAACTATCACGCTTAACATGATTTTGAGGTCGAACTTTAGCGGTTTTTCGATTGCGCACATTAGGCATAGTCTTCTACCTCACTAAGAAAGCCCTGGTTCAGCTCTAGATGACGATATTGTGGGCGAGTATTCACTAGACCCGCATCGTGAGTGGCAAGCAATATAGTTACACCTGCACGATTAAACTCTTCAAATAATTTCACCACTCGATTTGATAAATCTGGGTCAAGATTACCTGTAGGCTCATCAGCAAGAAGTAACGTAGGCCTATTAACTACAGCGCGAGCAATACCGACTCGCTGCTGCTCTCCGCCCGAAAGCTGGCTCGGTAAACACTTAGCTTTATCGAGTAAGCCGGTTTTATCTAGCGCAGCACAGACCCGCCGCTTGATATCGCTCTCAGCAATAGACTCAATACGCATGGGTAAGGCAACATTATCAAATACCGAACGATCCATCAGCAATCTATGGTCTTGAAAAACAATACCTATATTACGACGTAGAAAAGGTATATCTTTGTTTGGAATACGAGTGATATCATGATCGTTGAAGCTAATTTTACCATCTGTTGGTCGCTCTATCGCACAAATCAGTTTGAGTAAGGTGCTTTTACCTGCCCCTGAGTGCCCTCCGAGAAAAGCCATCTCACCACGACGCAAGTAGAAATCCACTTTCTGTAAGGCTTGTCTACCACCACGATACGCTTTACTTACTTGCTTAAACTTTATCACTCGTCATTCCTCTCACTAGGCCTAATCTTCGCGGCTAAATAAAGCGTCTATAAACTCCTGAGTCTCAAACGGACGTAGATCGTCAATATTCTCTCCTACGCCAATATAGCGAATAGGGATCTGGAACTGATCAGCAAGAGCGAAGATAACGCCGCCTTTTGCTGTTCCGTCTAGCTTAGTTAAGGTAATCCCTGTCAAAGGCGCCACATCACTAAACAGCTTTGCTTGGCTGATCGCATTCTGGCCTGTTCCAGCGTCCAATGTCAGCATGATCTCATGAGGTGCGGTATCATCGACTTTCTTCATTACCCGGACAATTTTTCTTAACTCTTCCATTAAGTTAGCTTTATTTTGCAAACGTCCAGCCGTATCTGCGATAACCACATCAAACCCTTTTGCTTTTGCAGATTCAATCGCATCATAAATGACTGAAGCACTGTCTGCACCAGTATGTTGGGCAACCACAGGAACTTGGTTACGCTCTCCCCATACTTGTAGCTGTTCCACAGCTGCGGCACGAAATGTATCGCCAGCGGCTAACATCACTTTCTTACCTTGAGCTTGGAACTGCTTGGCTAGCTTACCTATGGTTGTTGTTTTGCCTACACCGTTTACACCTACCATCAAAATTACGTATGGCGTTTTATCAGATTCAATCTCAAGTGGCTTTTCAACACTTGCTAATATTCCCGCCATTTCTTCTTTAAGCAGACCATACAGGGCTTCACCATCTTTAAGCTCTTGGCGAGAGGCTTTTTCAGTTAAGTTATCAATGATTTTTAGCGTGGTATCCATACCAACATCGGCAATCAGTAATTGCTCTTCCAGTTCTTCAAACAGCTCATCATCAATCTGCTTCCCTTTGAACAAACCAAAAAAGCCAGCGCCAATATTGGCTTTCGTTCGAGCCAAGCTGCGCTTTAGACGAACAAAAAAACTCTCGGTTGGTTTCTGTTGCTCAACAGCTCTATCTTCTTGTTGTGGTTCTACGTCTTGTAATGCTTGTTGACTCTCTTGTACAGGTTGTTCAATAACCTCTACCTGTTCAACAACTTCAGCGATGTCCTGTGATTTCTGTTCATGGGTTGTTTGGCTATTTTGCTCTTCTTCACCAAAACCTAACCAAGAAAGTAATCCGCGTTTCTTTTTTTCCGTCATCTGGGGATATCCTAGATCGTCTTAACTTACTCTGACACTTTTCATCGGGTATTGTCCCGATTACGAAAAGAAAAATGACAACAAAGTGAAAAGTTTTCAGCACAGGTGTGATGGTATACACTTTATCATCAACAAATTTGGGCTTTACTCAGATCGAACTCACTGAGCGACTGGGTATAGTATCACTTTATTAGCGGTCAAAGAATCTATGGTACGACGTCGCCAGCAAAACACATCACAAAAAAAGCCTTCCTCCGGTTTTGTACGGATCATTAGTGGCTTATGGAGAGGGCGAAAATTGCCTGTTCATGATGCAGAAGGGTTACGGCCAACAACTGATCGTGTAAAAGAAACTCTCTTTAACTGGCTGGCACAAGACATACCTCATGCTAAATGTCTTGACCTATATGCAGGCTCTGGTTCTTTGGGCTTTGAAGCTGCTTCTAGACAAGCGGAAGAGGTTACTATGATAGAACTCAACCAAAGTACATTTGCACAGTTAAAGCAAAATATCTCATCGCTAAATGCCAAAAATCTCAAAGCCATCCAGACTGATACTCTGAGCTATCTGCAGCAATCTGGATCGCCCCATCACATTGTCTTTATCGATCCCCCCTTTCATAAAGGCTTATTGAAACAAACCGTTTGTCTGCTCGAAAACAACGGATGGTTGGCAGACGATGCCATGATTTATATTGAAACAGAAAAAGAGCTTAAGCTGGAAGGCGTTCCCAGTAATTGGCATTTACATCGTGAAAAGCACGCAGGACAAGTAAGCTATCGACTATTTTTAAGAATTCAAGACGACAAGAGAATATTATGAAAGCACTACTGATAATGGCTAAAATGGCAATTGGATTTGTATGGCTAATCCTGCTGCTAAACTTTTTTATGCCCTTCCCAGGCAAAGCAGCCATTGCACTCTATATATTAACGGCCTTTTTGTTCATGATGCACGGCCTACAATCGGCTATTTTCATTGGCGCATTTGGCGACAAGATTGAGATGACAAAGTGGGAAAAGTGGTCAATTTTAATATTTGGCGTATTCGCCCTGCTGGATATTCGCCGCAAACATATGATGTAACGTGATATTAAACCGCCGCTCACAATGAGCGGCGGTTTAGTTTTAGCTGAGATAACTTTTGACACCGTTAAGAAACATCTGAGTAGAAATCATCACAAGTAAAAGTCCCATCAAACGCTCAATCGCCTTAAGCCCTCGCTCTCCCAAAATTCGGTGAAAGAAGCTATAAAACATAAGAATAAAAAACGTCGCTCCCCAAGCCAAGATTACAGCTGCGGATAGCTCCACTAAATTATCTGGATGCTGCGTTGACAAAAGCAATAAGGCTGCGATGACCGAAGGGCCAGCGATCATAGGAATCGCCATAGGTACGATGAAGGGCTCTTCACCCGCGGCTAGGCCTGTAATGCTTCCTGCACTTGGGAAAATCATTTTAATCGCAATAATAAATAAAATGATTCCACCAGAGATACTCAATGTTTCGGGCTGTACATGAAGGAAGCTCAAAATCGCCTTGCCTGCAAATAAAAATAACATCAATATCAACAATGCAAAAATCAACTCTCGAATTAGCACTTTGCGTCGGCGCTTTGGGTCCAAATGTTTCAAAATCGATAAAACGATAGGGAGATTGCCAAGCGGATCCATAATAAGAAATAGCATGGTCGCAGCAGAAAGGATTTCCATCAATGAGCCTCCAAAGGCAGAGAGTTGCGAGCCTCCAAATTTAGCCCGAGCACTCTGATCATTGCAAGCAAATCAACTCTCACATTGATAAATAAAACAATTAACCATCAATCAGTGTTATTAGATCAATCTATCATGGCTTTATACTTGGTGCGTCGAATGCTTGATTATCAAGTAATTAAGGAAGCGACAATCAAGGAATGGGCAAGTAAATAACTACCAGAGATCAAATAACGGCCATAGGTGATAGAGTGTTTATAATCATGTACAGCCAAAAGCGCCGCAGAACACGTCAATGTAAGGGTTCCCACAAATCCCATCATGCTTGCCACTGTTTCTGCTGTTAGCCATAATTCTCCTGCAGCCCAATTAAACTGAAATAAAACCATACCCATAATGACAACGGGGAAAATGACCCGATCTATTTTCGGCAGCATAAGAAAAAACACAACGACACTGATCGCAAGCAGCATAGCTGGAAGCCACCATACTATTCCACCAGACAGCATCAACCAATAAGCAGCGCTATAACATAGCTGAGCAAGAATAAACGCTGAAAAGCATAGCTTTTTCTTTTTTTTATAGATGTATAGAACATCGGCAAACATAGAAACCACTATGCCCAAGGTAACCCACCATACGGACACATCATCAGGCCTACCCTGCGTCCACAATATAATTACCAGCATACCAAGAGAAAGTGTTTTAAACACAGCAGCCTGATCATATTGGCTGCGTTCGTTAGCATTGACGCTAATGAACCCCGATAACGCGACTGAAAGCCAGCTCCACATGCTTCCCCCTACTCAAAATCAAGTCGCCAGTGTAGGCAGGCAAGCAAAGAAGTCCAGAAATGAAAGACAAAATTTCGATCTGGGTTAGGCTCTATACTGAGCAATGTTATAACTAAAAGTGACAATAAAAATGGAAAACCTACTCATTTTAGCCATCTATAAACAAAAAAAACAAACACATAGAAAAAACCAAAGAAAACTTAAAAATCAAAATGAAAAAATAATAAAAACAAAACAAAATCAGCATCTTAAATAAAAAACGGAAAGTTCAATAAACATACACATTTATATTAAAACCTAACTTACTCAAAATCACAGAAGAAAACCAAGGCTCTTTCGGTTTTGCTCATAAGAAAACTCCACTAATCATACATTTTACCTAACCATGACATTGGTATACCTTAAAACCACCACAAATAGTAAACTATATAAAAAACCAAGATAGAAATATTAAAAAATAATTAAAAATCAAACACTTGATGCAAGATAGAAAGTTAAAAAACAAATTTTAAACATATAAAAAGTCAG
Source organism: Vibrio sp. Of14-4 (assembly GCF_022347625.1). Classification (NCBI taxonomy): domain Bacteria; kingdom Pseudomonadati; phylum Pseudomonadota; class Gammaproteobacteria; order Vibrionales; family Vibrionaceae; genus Vibrio; species Vibrio sp. Of14-4. The sequence goes on from NZ_JAKRGI010000024.1 coordinate 24,538, forward strand.
CTTTAAACATGATTTAATCTAACTTTATCTTTCACTTTAAGGACCTTAGCCGCTGATATCATGAGATTTATAATAATTAACACTTGATCAAACTACGAAAGTACTGCTATTCTTAGAATCATAGATTAAAACATAAGCATCGAGGAGCAGGGTTATGATTACTTCTTCACAAAAACAAGGACTTGTAATGATCGCAGTTGTTGTTGGCCTAATGACACTGCCAATGATGTACTAGATCATATCCAATTAAACCAAAAGGGACGCTAACGCGTCCCTTTTGGTTTTGTGATAGCTTTATAGTCAAACATGGATTATTTATTCGACAAGTAACAACATTTGACTATTTCCCGCGTAGTTACGGTTTTAAAGGCTTAGCTACAAATGTTTGGACAAAGTGTCCCAGTGAGCATAATAGAACAAAAGTGCAGCCAAAGTTATCAAAGTCATTAGAGTAATAGCGGCCCTCCAGACAAAGCGGCTACTTCTTGGAGTTAACTCTTTTTCACATTCATCACACACAGCAAGAAAGTCCTTACGGCTCTCTAATTGGTAATCATCTTCATGGACAACTTTATTACGAATAGTTGCGATATAGCGTAGCTTTCCAATAACATCGTGCGGTAGGCGCTCCTCGCAGCTGGTAACCAGTTGATGTAACCCCTTACCCTCTGCGTGATACTGTGTACGAAGCAAGGTTTCAATCTTCCGTGTCCTCGTTACTACCTTTTCTATATCAGACATAATGCTCTCCATCGCTACTATCATTAGCGTACAAAACCAGCCTCCAGACAAATATCAACACTCAAAGCTCACTATCTATAACTAACTTCAATCCATTAGTAATGTAGAATAATCAAAGACTAGCCATATCAGGATACTGAAAAATAACTGGCTAACGTGTGATGTGTCTCGAAGAATGCTACAAAGACAAAGCCAAGGTAAGTTCTGGATTTATGTACAAAAGGAATGACTGACTCAAAATGTCCATACCACATTGGTGTTCACTATTTTCAGTTCATAAACCTTAGTGATAATGTTTTTTTGCATATCACAAGGCGATGTGCTTTTGCATTGTGCTAACAAAGCCAGTTTATTGTTTCACCATTTTCAGCATATTGTTCTTTGCCATATCATCTGCCACTTCAGGTGGTAGGGCATCCAAGATTTCATCCCAACCAGACAGTACTTTGCCAGTATTTCTAAATCGACCCACCACATCAGAGCCCATCATAAAGCGGTGCGGATATTTAGTAATAAGAGATGCCCATTCTTCTTTAGACTGGGGGCTGCTTAATATAACATCACGTAAAGACCAAGAGGCAAGTATATAAAGATTCTCATAGTCTTCCAGCAACTGCGCAACCTCATCAATAAGAAAAGACAAATCTTGACGCTTGAGCAATGTCGCACTTGTTCCTGCATGAGCCCATATAAAGCGCGTTTTGGGGTTCTTCTCGAGAGCTTCCACCAACTCATGTTTGTACAGCGGCTTTTTTTCACGTTCAGAAGTAATATTACTGTGCAATACCACCGGTAAATGATGCTTGGCTGCTACCTTATAAACCTTCATTAGAGCAGGATGATTAGCCCGTGCCTGTTCACCTAATGTCAAAGCCGACAAGCTGTCATGCCGTGTTAAGACCTCTCCAATCCCCTTCCAAAAGCCGGGATTGTCGTCAATCATTTGTTCTATTTGTTCGGCGGCAAACATATCTGTAGGATTAAACCCTGTAATAAAAGGGAAAAATCTATCTTTATGTGGTGATGTGTTCAGTGCACGATAAAGTAGATCATCAGTACGAGAATAATAATAAACTGGTGAATCGTCTCCTTGCATATACCTAGGTGGCTTAGGGTCATATGCGCTCCATTTTTTTATGACTGGCAGCCCCATTAAAAAAGCATAATCAATATGGCTTTTGTCCATATTGTGCACTAAGTATTTGATGCCATCAGTTCGTTGAAAATAGTCGACAAAGTGCACTTCTGCATCGTTATAACCACCTTCATACCCGTAGGCTAGAGGCACAGAAAACCACATCAAACATAGCATCCATCGTCTTTTCATTTTCAACTCTTCAACCGTTTTTAACCACCATAAAAATATAACAACAAAAAAGCCGACCAAGATGCAACCTCAGTCAGCTTTCTGTCATAAAAACCATGGTTGTCTATGCAGCTTGGTGACGCCTGCTCGGTAACTGAATAGAAATTAACGTAGTTATAAGAATAAAAACAAAAGAAACCCACAAACAAGCAGCCAGACCCGCTATTTGAAATATCCAACCCGAGAGTATAGTCCCAATTAAGCGTCCCATCGCGTTGGCCATATAATAAAAGCCCACATCCAAAGACACGCCATCACCTTTGGCATAACTAACGATAAGGTAAGAGTGCAAAGATGAATTGATCGCAAACACTGCGCCAAACATGAGCAAACCCAAAATAATGACCAACTCTGGCTGCCACCCGATTTGAACCCCATATGCGATACCCCCTGTGATCACCGCGAGCAAGCCAGCCCAGAATAACGCCGAAGCGCCATCCGGTGCTCCAGCTTCAGAACTGCCTGTTATTTTTGGCGCTATACCCTGCACAAGGCCGTAAGCAATCACCCAAGTGGCCAAAAAGCCACCGACCCAAGAATGATTCCAGCCAAAGACACTCCCTAAGTAAACAGGTAAAGCAACAACAAACCAAACATCTCGCGCACCAAATAAAAACATGCGTGCGGCAGATAAAATATTAATAGAACGTGACTTAGAAAAAATTTCATGAAACTTTGGCTTATTTTTCGCCTTACCTAAATCACCTTCTAAACCATACAAGCTGCCAATAAGAACTAAGGTCAATATTCCTGCCATCAAAACCACAGCATATCTAAATCCAACTAAAGAGAGTAATAACCCACCAATAAAAAATCCCACTCCTTTCAACGCATTTTTAGACCCTGTAAGAACAGCGACCCATTTATACAAAGCTCCTTGTTGCTGTTCTGGAACCAAAGATTTGATAGAGCTTTTGGCACTCATTTTATTCAGATCTTTTGCAATGCCGGATAAAGCTTGAGCCAACATTACCCAGGGGATGGTTAACCATGCAGTAGGAACAGCCAACATGGTTAAAGCAATGATCTGCATCAATAATCCAAGGTTCATGGTCTTATTGAGACCAAGTCTAGCTCCCAAAAAACCACCGACTAGATTGGTCACTACGCCAAAAAACTCATAAAACAAAAACAGAGAGGCGATTTCCAATGTGCTGTATCCCAAATCGTGGAAATACAAAACCACCAGCATTCTCAATGCGCCATCTGTAATGGTGAAGTTCCAATAATTGAACGTCACCAACATATATTGGCGGATATTTTTAGCCAAAAGTACACTCACAGATTATGCCTCATCTTGGTTTGCTCTCACACATGCCCTACTTTTCTTACTAGCTCAGCAGTGCGTGTTGCATACCCCATCTCGTTATCATACCAAGCATAGATTTTCACCATCCGCTCACCAACCACCATAGTTGATAGTGCATCCACTATGGTTGAGCGCTGATCGCCTTTGTAATCTATGGACACTAGTGGACGCTTCTCAAAACCAAGGATACCTTGAAGCTCTCCTTCTGATGCTTCTTTGAGTAGCTGGTTCACTTCCTCTGGTGTCGTGTCTCGTTTGACTTCAAAAATAATGTCTGTCAACGATGCATTGGCTAGTGGGACCCGAACGGCGTGTCCATTAATCTTGTTTTTTAAGTCTGGAAATATTTCAATAATGGCGGTAGCACTGCCGGTGGTCGTTGGAATTAAACTCATGCCACAAGCTCTTGCACGGCGCAAATCTTTATGCGGCGCATCAAGGATAGTTTGAGTATTGGTCAAATCATGAATAGTCGTAAATGACGACTTCTCAATACCGAGATGCTCATGGATCACTTTAACTATCGGAGCGATACAATTGGTTGTACATGATGCCGCAGTAACAATTCGGTGTTTTTCAGGATCAAAGATATTATCGTTAACACCAACTACAATATTGGCAACGCCTTCTTCCTTTACAGGCGCCGAAACAACAACACGTTTCACGCCTTGAGTTAGATACTTCTCGAGCAAAGAGGTCTTACGATGTTTACCTGTCGATTCAATCACAACATCACAGCCAGACCAATCAACAGCATCAATATCTTTCTCGCGATGTGTTTTAATCCTTTGTCCTTGAATCAGCATATCGTCAGCTTCGACTTTTACTTCATGATGCCAGCGCCCTTGCACTGAGTCGAACTCTAATAAATGCGCTAGCGTCTGTGCATCACCTGCAACGTCATTGATCTGGATAAACTCGATATCTTCCCAATCAAATGCAGCACGTAAAGCCAACCGTCCAATACGGCCAAAGCCGTTGATTCCAACTTTAATAGTCATCACTTTCTCCTATTATCTATCCTGACAACAAACTGGTCGGCCAGAAATACGATGAAGTCTTTCAACATCTTTCTGATATAGCGTTGCTAAACACTGTGAAGCAACCAAATTATCGACCAATTTCTTCACCCAACCAGGCAAGTCTTTACTTAGTCGGTAAAAAACCCACTGTCCTTGACGAATATCGACTAAGATTCCACTTGATCTAAGCTGAGCAAGATGGCGCGAGATTTTTGGCTGACTTTCCTGCAAGGCCTCGGTCAATTCACCCACAGACAGACACTGCTCACGTTCGATCAACAATACACAACGCACTCTGGTTTCATCTGAAAGTAATTTAAAAAACTGATGTGGCAACATAATATAACCTTATTCGAATATGCGTATATATTTATTTATAAAAAAAGAAAAATCAATAGGAGATTAACATTGTCATAAAAAGTTCATCGAATGAATTGTGAGAGTTCAAACGAGCCGGTGGATATCTCGGCTCCAGCGTTGTGCTTCTGATATTCGAGCCATGACCTCATCAACCGACAAGTTAAGCTGGTGACACGCTCTTTGCATCCCGAGCCAATCGGCTTTCTCATAGCACTCTTCTAAGTTAAGCAAGATACCATAAGGACCTTGGCGCTCTAATAGCGCTTTTTCAATGGTTTGGTTGAGAGGTAACTGCCTAACGAGTTCTTCAAGAGAGAGATCCAACAAGGCATCTAGTGTAGAGAAAAGTCCGATAAGAAATGCTTGTTCCCTATATTGGTTAAATGGGTTGTCACAGGCCATCAATTGGCAAAACTGCGCACGTTGAAGAGACAAATTGTAAAGCTCTTTCGGTTTTTTAATCGAGATAAAAGAGGCAACGGCGAGCGATACAAAAATTCGTAGCCTATCTTCCCCAAGATACACCAAGGCTTGGCGAAACGATGAAATAGTCACTGCTAACCTTTCGGACATCGTATTGACAAAACGAAGCAATTGGTAAGATAGAGCGACATCTTTAGCCACAATCGCTTCTACCTTTTGAAAGTCGACCTCCATCTTGCAAACTTCACTAAGTAACTCCATTGCAATGACCTGTTCAGGGCTGATATAACGCTGCTTTATCATCTCTGGTTTACTAAAGAAGTAGCCTTGGAAAAAGGTAAACCCAGCAGAACGAGCCGTTAAAAAGTCTTGTTCAGTCTCAACACGCTCTGCAAGAAATTTACGTCGACTACCGCGAGATTTATGCTGCTTAACAAACTCACAAGCCTCATCTAACCCCATAGCCATAATATCGAGCTTTATAATTTGGACATAAGGTAAGAAGCGCTCCCACTCTTGGCTATATACAAAATCATCCAAAGCAACAATGTATCCAGCAAGACTGATTTCTTTAATTGCCTCGTATAATTCATCAGTGGGAGAACAGGTTTCCAACACTTCGATAACAACCTTGTCCTTTGGTAAAGTAAGAGGCAAGCGCCTAAGTAAACTTTTATGGGGAAAGTTAATAAAGCTACGTGATTGCACCAAAGCAGGATTAACCCCGAGAGATAAAAAGTTCTCAACAATCAGCCTATATGTCGCTCGATTCGACTCAATATGAGCGGGATAAGCATTCTGCTCCCCATCACGAAAGAGCAGCTCGTATCCCAATGTCTGTCGCCTAGCGTTGAAAATTGGCTGACGAGCTACATATGTATCACGCATTAACTACCACACACTAGGCTTTTGTTGTCGCTAGTAGTGCCCCACAAAATATAAACATGGAGCCAAATAGCTTATTGAGTTTACTCATGACCTTATCGGAGCGAATAAAACGCCCCATTTGCGCAGCTAAAGACGTGTATCCAACCATGACTATGGAATCAATCACGACTGTGGTAACACCTAAAACTAAGAATTGCGTTAGTTGCTCACCGGTAGGGTCAATAAACTGAGGAAAAAGTGCGACCAAAAAAACAACCGACTTAGGGTTGGTCAGATTAATCAGTGTCGCTTTGCGCATCATGGCACTGGCTGGCAAGGCTTTATCGGCGTGGTGAGTGGTCAAGGTAGAGGTGTCTCGCCATTTTTGAACCCCAAGCCAAATTAGATATCCCGCTCCAAACCATTTGATAACAGTAAATGCAGTGGCAGACTGAGCGACGAGTGCGCCAATACCAACCCCAACCAACACGATATGTATTGCCAGGCCAATCTGTAGTCCCGCAACCGCAGCCAATGATTTTCGGGTACCGTAGGAAATACCGTTACTAACAGAATTTACCATGCCAGAACCGGGAGCCAAACTAAACACAACCGCTGTGACTACATAGGCGAACCAAACATGCATATCCACTGTATTTTCTCCTCGACTAAACGACCTTGGGGACACATAATTTAAACTCATTAATTTTATTCGTGTCGGCAGTAGACCCAAGATTATGAATAAATCATCCTTAGATATTCAACCCTCTTATACCCAAGAGTTGGATTTTGAGCAAGTAATCAATAGTGATATTGCTCAGCTATGGGCAAGACGTGAAGAAGGTTTTATTCAATCCTTTGATAAAACTCGTTTGTACTGGATAAAAATTTCATCAGCCCACCATAACAAAGCCATTGTGATCGTCAATGGACGTATTGAGTGTGTCTGGAAGTATCAAGAACTCTTCTTTGACCTCTTCCAGCAAGGTTATAACATTTATTCTTTCGATCATCGCGGCCAGGGTTTATCCGAGCGATTAATCGATGACAGCCAGATGGGCTACGTTGATGATTTTGAGGACTATACTCATGATTTACATCACCTAGTGCAACACTTTAATTTGGAGCAATACAAAAGTCGCTACCTTATGGGACACTCCATGGGTGGCAATATCGTAGCTCGTTACCTTCAAACATACCCTCAACATCCCTTTGCCGCTATTGCGCTAAGTGCACCCATGTTTGGTGTCAATCTGCCTTGGTACCTTCAACTGGTTGCGATTCCTTTTAATCAGCTTATAGCCTTGCTTTCAAGCCAGCCAAAATTTGCTCCAGGACAACAACCTTATTATCCAAAACCCTTTGGTGGAAACCTACTCAGTCAAAGCCAAGTCCGCTACCAATGGTTTAGAGCCTTGTACGAGCAAAAGCCGGAACTTAAAATTGGTGGCGCTAGCCATCGATGGGTATGGCAAGGCCTTATGGCCGCCCAAAAATGTCATCTTATGGCAAGACACATTAAGAATCCGCTTCTTATCCTGCAAGCGGGCGATGACAAAATCGTCTCCAACTGTGATCAACTAAAGTTTTACAACAAAGTGATTAAAAACAATCATGACTGTGTTTTAAAAATCATCGACCACTCGCGCCACGAGGTTTTATTTGAAAAGGATGAATATCGAAACCAAGCTCTCGATAGCATTCTCTCTTTTTACCGCCGTTATTGACAAACTAGGAAAAAAATCAAAGCCATCTTTACCCTCTTTTTATTCTTATCACTGCTGTACCATAAAGATTCAGACCCATTAAGCAGTATTTATCAATAAATCGTGAGGATGATATGACAGAAATACGCACAGAAACCCCTTTTCAACTCGTCGCCTCAGATTTAGATGGCACCTTACTCGCACCTGATCATAAACTCAGCGAATTCTCCAAACACACCTTGAAAGAGCTGTTTCAAAAAGGTTATACCTTTATTTTTGCAACTGGTCGTCATCACATTGATGTCGCTGGCATTCGAAGCCAGGTAGGAATTCCTGCCTACATGATCACCTCTAACGGTGCTCGAGTTCATGATAAAGACGATAATCTGATGTACAGCAATAACATACCATCAGACTTGGTCCAACCTGTAATAGATATAGTGCGTCAAGACCCTGATATTTTTATTCACATTTATCAAGACGAAACTTGGTTATTAAACCGTGAAGATGAAACAACCGCAATCTTTCATAGTGAGTCTGACTTTAATGTTGAGATGTTTGACTCCCATGCTGCACCAACCTCAGGCATTGCTAAAATTTTCTTTACTCATCCGAATAAAGATCATGAACATTTAGTTCAATTTGAGAACTTGTTAAATGATAAATTTGCAGGAAAACTCAATGTCGCCTTCTCAACACCTTGGTGCCTTGAAGTAATGGCAGCCGAAGTATCTAAGGGTGAAGCGCTTAAAGTTATCGCTACGTCTCTTGGTTTAACACTTGAAAACTGCATTGCATTTGGCGACGGAATGAATGATGTTGAAATGCTCACAATGGCAGGTAAAGGGCTTGTAATGGAAACGGCGCATGACAAAGTAAAAAACGCTCTTCCAGATAACGAAGTGATAGGCAGCAATGCTAATGATGCAGTTGCCCACTACCTGCATACCCACCTTTTCTAACGTAGACGCTTAACTACAACCAAGCTCCTGCTTCTTTTTCGAGTATCGCCTGCCATTCATCGTCACTGACCGGCATGACTGACAGGCGGCTGCCAGGTTTCACTAACGGCATGTTTTCAAGCTCTGGCATTGCTTTCATCACAGATAACGGGATCACACGCTGCGTTTTTCTCACAAACTCAATATCCACCATAAACCAGCGTGGATTCTCGGCTGAAGACTTAGCATCAAAATATTCACTCTCTGGGTCAAAGGCGAAATGATCCGGATAGGACTCTCTTATCACTTTAGCAATTCCAGCCACACCAAGGTGTTTGCAAGACGAATGATAGATGAATACCAAATCACCAACTTTAACTTTGTCTCTAAGAATATTACGCGCTTGGTAGTTACGGACACCTTCCCAGCAGGAAGTAACCTGTGTGCGAAGTGTGTCAATAGAGAAAGTGTCTGGTTCAGTTTTGAATAGCCAATATGCCATAATGGGGTCCGAATGATTTACTCCGAGGAAGATATACCATGAAGGCGTTAAAAAACCCAGTAGTGGTCACAGCTGCTTTACTACTCCAAGCTTGTTCTAGTTTCCAGTCTAACCAAGCAGACACACCACTTGCTACACTCAGTAACCCTTCATCTATCAAACCTCAATCGTTCGTTATACGAGGGGAAGTCGTTTTAGGTAATGAGGTCCGCTCAATTGCACCTTGTGGCAGTAAACAGCAGTACTGGCTAGATATGCCAGAAGACAGATTTCAACAAGGACAAAAGCTAGCCCCCTCCCCATACGCTCCCTTATATGGAGAAATGATAGGTCACTTGGAGACAGCAGATAAAAAAGGCATTGATGCCAACTATTCTGCTCGCTTCGTTGTTGAACAGATCAACCTTTTGACGGCAGAAAACCCCAAACGCTGTAGTCAACCCGCTCAGCCAACAAAAGCCTTCGGTAATGAACCCTTTTGGTCAGTAGAATTCAAGCAAAGCTCACTACTTTTTAATCAAATGGGCTATCCAAAACAAGAACTCGATTTACAATCAAGCAAGCTTCAACAAAAACGTCGCCGATACACGTTCAGCAATGGACACCTAGAGCTCAACCAACAAAGCTGTACAGATACCATGAGTGATAGCCTATATGGCTGGATCGCATCACTCAGTCTTAGTGATAAAAACTATCGAGGCTGTGCCACACTTTCCAATCAAGATCCCTCATTAAACTGGGCCGCGACTTATCAGGCCAAATCGACTAAAAGCTCAGCCTTTAGTGTTAGCCTGACATTAAATCCAGATCATACTGCTAGCACCACATACAGCTACCAAAATGGCGGTGAAGACACGGTAGAAAAAGGGTTTTGGCAGCAGCTAAACAACCAACAAATCCAAGTGGTCAGTACTCATATACAAGGTCAAGTGTTACGCTCTGAGCGCATCTACACTCAATTTGAATCCGGCCAGCTAAAAGCAACAAAAGAAAAAGTGGGAACTGTGGTATACGATATTGCTGACGGTGGCTTAAACCTCTACAAATCAGCAAACATAGGCTCAGATAAACCTACTGTATCAGACAGCAACAAAGTATTTTCAAGTGCCGAGTTTAATCCTAAAGTGGACCACGCATTACGTTCTTACTTTACCAAGACCAATCAGGACGCTGCCGACACACGTTATCGCTGGCTTACGTATGATTTGAATAATGATGGGCAAGAAGAGCTGTTAGTCCAATTAGATTGGTGTGGTTCAGGTGGCTGTACCATGTTGATTTTTAGTAACACTAATAGAGAGTGGCAGTTCAATAGCCGCATCACATTAGTGCAAACGCCATTAAACTTAGGCACGAACAGTCATCATAACTGGCGAGATCTCGTGATGTTTGTTAGTGGTGGCGGAGCCATTCCCAATCAGCACACATTAAAGTTTGATGGGAGCCAATATCCGCTTAACCCAAGCAATGCGCCTGTTGCTAACTATCAAGAAATAAGCCCTATCCAGCTTTTTGCTGATGGCATAACACCTCACCAAGGAGGAATCAAACTTTAGCATGCCTACTGCTTGTAACCTATGTCGACTAAAATATAATTGCGTATGTGAGCACTTACCATCAATTGATGTCCGTGCACACATTGCAATTTTGATGCATGAAAATGAGCAATCGCGAGAGACTAATACAGGGCGCTGGCTACTTGAATCCATTCAAGCAACCAGTCGGCATATTTGGCAAAGAAACAAGCCTTGTTCTAAGCTCATGTCTTTAATATCAGACCCAAGCTACCAAACCTTTTTACTTTTCCCGGAAGAAGAGAGCCAATTGGTAAAGAAGGCCATACAGCTAAGTGAAGAACAAGGTAAAAAGCCACTTTTTATCATCATTGACAGCACATGGCAGGAAGCAAAAAAAATATTACGTAAAAGTCCATGGCTCGCAAAGTTACCAAAGGTCAGTCTGCAAACAAGTGCTGCTTCAAACTACCAACTTCGCCGAAATCAAGAACCTGGCCACTTATGCACCCTAGAAGTAGGAGCTGAAATTGTTCAAGCGCTCGGTGATACAGGCTCTGCCGAAAAGCTACGCTTGTTTCTTGACCATTACAACAAGGTATTTCATGCAGATAAAAGCGGCCATCAGTTCTAATCTACCCAGTTCATTTCAAAGGGAAAACAGTAGCGACAACAACTTTGAAAGATAACTAATCAGTGTTTATATTACCAACTAATGACGCAAGCTCAATCAAGCTAGATACCTCGACATCGGGCAAAATCCGAGCACTCGGATGCTTACTAAGCTGTGCAGATTGGTCGTTGAACCAGCAGGTTTGCAGTCCGCAATCTTTAGCACCCTTCACATCACTCAGCAGATGGTCTCCAACATGCAATACCTTAACAGGTGGTAGCTGGAGATACTCGATGGCTTTATCAAACATTTGTCGATGAGGTTTTGCGCACCCATCTTGCCCAGCTTTCAGTACCAAAGAGAAATAGTCCGCCAAGCCAATACGCTCAACATCGACATTACCATTAGTGATCGCCACTAAAGGGATTTGTTTGGCTAAGGCTTGCAGAACTCGATGAGTTTGCTGAGGCACTTCAAAGTCACTTCTTAAGTAACGCACTTTCTCCATGGCCTCGTCTGCTGCCTGCTGAGCTTGCTGCTTTTCATACCCTAAACGGTATAAACCAAGTTCAATCTGCTTATAGCGCCACAAGGATAGATCATTGGCTAACCAAGCATCTTGACTAACTAACTCTTTTTTCAACTGTCGCCACCAGCTCATAGGTTGAGTTGCTGATATAGGATGATGTTTATGTAACCATGAGACAAATTCAGTTTCTAGACGCCTGATGACAGGGCGATTATCGTACAAAGTATCATCCAAATCGAAAGTCATAGCGTCGATTGCGGATAATGGACGAAAGAACCTCATCATTTTTCCTCTTTTTTCTTCGCTCTGGGATGCGCTTTATCGTACACATCAGCCAAATGCTGAAAGTCGAGATGAGTATATATTTGAGTGGTGGAAATATTCTCATGCCCTAAAAGCTCCTGAACTGCTCTCAAGTTCTGGCTTGACTCTAGCATATGAGTCGCAAAGGAGTGACGCAGCTTATGTGGGCTGATATGACTCGCCACTGACTGCTTTTGCCCCCATTCAGCTAAACGTTTTTGTACACTACGATGAGAAATTCTTCCTCCGAGCTTAGACACAAACAGGGCTGGCTCATCAGCATTAGCGATGCTAGCGCGAACCTTAAGCCATTTGGTTACCCATTCTCTTGCCATACCTGAAAAAGGCACTTTGCGCTCCTTGTCTCCTTTACCGACTACACGAATTTCACCAGAAGATAGGCTTAGATGACGAACATCGATACTCACTGTCTCCGCCAATCGAAGCCCTGCACCATACATTAGTTCCATCAAAGCGCGATCGCGAATGGCTAATGGATCATCTTCATTCACTTCAAGCAGCTGATTTACTTCATCAACATCAAGATTCTTTGGCAAGGTTCTTTGTTTACGTGGCGCAGAGACACCTTTTGCTGGATTAGCAGTGAGTTGGCCACGCAAGATTAAAAAGTCGAAAAAACTACGCAATGATGATAATCGTGTTGCAAGGCTACTCGCCTTCATTCCATCGCGCATACCCTTACTGGCAAGCTGTCGAACCCATGCGGAGTCAACCTGAGACCAGTCTTTTAAGCCCATCGTGACCAAATGCCCTGCCATAGCCTCTAGTTGTTGTTTGTAATTACGCTGGGTGTGTAGGCTCAGTCCTTTTTCACTTCTTAAGTATTCATAGAAACGATTCAATGGATCTTGTAAATCACTAGGAAGAGGAATGGTTGGTGGCTTCATAGGCCTCATTTTTCCATGGTAAGGTGTAAATCAAATGAGACAAAACAAGCGCAAGGTGCCTCAAAAACAACGTATCCATATTAGGTTGGAAGTGCCCACCATCACTACTTGAAAAGGCGAGAATGCCCTGAAGTGATTTATTTTTTAGCGGCAAAATGACATAAGAGCCCATTTCAGGGGCCTGTATGCCATCCCCAAGTAGCCTAATGCGATCAGCTTTACGCAGCCGCCCTAAGTAAGCACTTTTACCATTCAAATGACTAGTGGCGAAACCTTGATACTCAGTTTTGTTAAGAGAATAGTGCGTTGAAGGCACATCTAACAAACGGAAGTAAGCGACTAATCCCATCGACTTTGCTGTCTCTTCAACGACTTCAATAACAGACACCATGCTGTCACACTTTAGAATCCGTTCTTCAAGTGCCATAAACTCGTGAAAAGTTCGATCATTACTTTTTGCCAGTGACATCAGAGCCGTAATTTTTTCTTCCAGCTCTTCAATACGTTGACGTTGCCTCTGCATTTGCAAGTGAGCTAAAGAAACAGTACCACTTTCATTATGGGGTAAAACCAGTCTGTCGATTAACCCGCTGCGGCCGATAAAAAATTCAGGATGGTCTCGCAAATAATCAGCAACAATCTCAGCTGTTAGCCCTTCTAGCTCAACTTGTGACACATTAACTCCGTTATCAGATTATTCTTTTAACAGCTTAGCTGACCATCAAACACATGGCATGCTGGACCTGTCATAAACAGTGGTTTACCTGGGCCTTTCCAACTAATTTTTAACGAACCACCTGGCAAATTAACTTTCACTGTTTCGTCCAGTGAGGATTGCACTATCCCAACGGCCACAGCGCCGCACGCGCCGCTGCCACATGCTTGAGTCTCTCCAGCACCGCGTTCATATACTCTGAGGTTAACTTCATTGCGACTCACTATCTGCATAAATCCTGCGTTAACTCGCTCTGGAAAACGCTCATGTGATTCTAATAGAGGCCCAAGAGTGTCAACATCGGCAGTCTGGATATCATCCACCACTGTCACAACATGCGGATTTCCCATACTGACCGCACCACAAAATAAGGTATGTTCATCAGCACGTAAGATGTAGGTCTTTTCTACCTGCTTGGCTTTAAAAGGGATTTTACTTGGTTCAAATTCCGGCACACCCATGTTCACCGTAACTTGGTCATCATCCTCGATATTGAGAATCATTTTACCTTTTTTAGTACTAACACTAATGCTGAACTTATTAGTTAAGCCTTTCATTCGCACGAATCGAGCAAAACATCGAGCACCATTACCACATTGTTCAACTTCACTCCCGTCGGCATTAAAGATCCTATAGTGGAAATCAGTTTCTGGATCATAGGGTGCCTCAACGACTAAAAGCTGATCAAAACCCACACCTGTATGACGATCCGCCAAACGGCGGATCAAATCAGGGGAAAAGAAGATGTTTTGGGTAATACAATCGACAACCATAAAGTCATTACCCAAACCATGCATTTTAGAAAAATGGAAATGCATATGATCAAATCACTCCGCAAGAATATTCTCTAGTGCCCACAAGCTCGATAATTCTTCACGCTGACGTACTAAGTGCACCCTATCACCATCAACCATAACCTCAGCAGCACGAGCTCGAGTATTATAGTTGGAAGACATCACAAAGCCATATGCCCCAGCAGATCGTACGGCCAACAAGTCATTTTCTTCGATAACCAATGATCTGTCTTTACCGAGAAAATCGCCTGTTTCACAAATTGGCCCCACCAAATCATAAGTGACAGCTTGTCCATCCTTTGGCACGACAGGTACAATATCTTGCCACGCTTGATATAACGCAGGACGCATTAAATCGTTCATCGCAGCGTCGATGATGGCAAAGTTCTTATGCTCTGTATGTTTAAGAAATTCAACCTTAGTCAACAGAACCCCTGCATTAGCGGCTATGGCACGACCAGGTTCAAAGATGAGTTCAAGATCCTGATGGTTCTCTAACCTTCCCAACAGAGCCTTAGCGTAATCTGAAGGCTGAGGTGGTAATTCATCTCGGTAAATCACCCCTAAGCCTCCACCAACATCAAGGTGCTTAATATTTATACCCTGAGTCTTAAGATCATCGATCAAAGCTAAAAGACGATCGGTCGCATCAATGAAAGGCTCAATGTCGGTAAGCTGTGATCCGATATGACAATCAATCCCTTGAATATCCAAATGCTCAAGGCCTTGAGCAAATTTATATACTGCTGGCGCCCTGTCAAAAGCTATCCCGAACTTGTTGTCACGTAGCCCAGTTGAAATGTAGGGATGAGTGTTTGCGTCCACATCTGGATTGATACGCAACGAAATAGGTGCTTTCAAACCTAACTTACCAGCAACTTGGTTTAATCTTTCAAGTTCTGGCTCAGACTCAACATTGAAACATTTAATGCCAAGTTTTAAAGCTTGTTCCATCTCTTGTGAGGTTTTACCCACACCGGAAAATACCACCTTGCTAGGTTCACCACCTGCGGCAATGACACGCTCTAACTCACCACCAGATACAATATCAAAGCCAGAGCCTAGACGTGCTAGAGTATTCAAAACACCCAAATTCGAATTTGCTTTAACAGCGTAGCAAACTAGGTGCGGGTGTTCCCCAACCGATTTATCAAACGCATTCCAGTGACGTTCAAGTGTAGCGCGTGAGTATACGTATAAAGGAGTCCCATACTGTTCTGCTAACTGAGTGAGAGGTACATCTTCGGCCCAAAGCTGGCCATCATCCTGATAGTTAAAGTAATCCAAAATGCGATCCCTTGTGAAAAATAGTTATTGTTGTGAAGGCTGCTCATTTTGAGCCGCATCTTCGGGCATATAAAGAGGTCCAGTTTGACCACAAGCGGTCAAACCAAGAAGGGTTAAAACAAATAAAGCAACGAGTGATTTTTTCATGCCTTGTATCGTGATTAATCTTTCAATGCCCCCTATAATCGCACCACATTCTAGAAAAGCAATAGGGTAACAAGATGAACGATACTGAATTTCATCAGTTGGTAGATATTCAAATGCAGATCATCGAGGAAATGATTGATGATTCCGGTGCAGATATTGACTATGAAACCTCAGGTAATGTGATGACTCTAGAATTCGAAGACCGAAGTCAAATCATCATAAACCGTCAAGAGCCAATGAAAGAAATATGGATAGCATCTAAATCAGGTGGCTTTCATTTTGCTTTGGTCGATTCAAAGTGGATATGCTCCAAAACGGGGATAGAGCTTATCTCCATGGTAAAGCAAGAATGTGTTAAGCACTGCAACGAAGAAATAGATTGGGCATAATGGCTCAGCCTGTGTTGGCGCCTCGAACAACACCTTGGGGTGGCCAACAGGCTGTTACGCGTTCACTGCTTTATCAGACTTAGCGTAGTTAGTACCGTCATTACGATAAGGTTCGATGTAAGACTCACCGTCTGCAGGGTGAACAATTTGATAGTATTGAGGCAGATTAAAGTTTATCAATTGGGTAGGCAGTTGGTTATCGTCTTTGATTGATGTATAAAAACTATTAACACTGGCAATCATCTCATCTTTCATACCACTGAACTGATGGTAAACCTCGACACGATTCGCTTCATCTAGCACGTAAATGTTAAAGCCCTGTTCGCTATCTTCGAAGAAGAACTGAATTAGACCTTCGCTTGCGTAGCAATCGACAATTTGTGGTAATTGGAACTCCTGTTCTTTGTCCAACATTAACAACGGAGAGCCTTTAAGTTTACTAATTGAGATACTACGATAAAAATCCACTGAGTTCTCTAGTACTTGAACAGAAACTCCACGACGCTCAAAGAAAAGGCCATAAGTTTGCTGAGCAATTTTCAACGCTTTAAAACGACGACGTTTCTCCTGCTCGATCGGTTTTAAACGCAAATCTATACATTCAGCCAGCAGCTGGTACACCATATTGCGCATAACCCCACGCAAATTTTTGCTATAGCAGAATACATCCACAGATTCCGGAGGAATCGCATCTTGATGCATTTTACCCAAAATAGTCTTCAAAGCTTCCAGCATAGCTGTTTCACCTCGAAAATGCAGGGTGCGCACTTCATGCCATGAATTGCGATACACTAAGTCAACACTACCAACAAGACTTACCTGCTGGTCTGAAAAACTGAAGATATCGGTGGTCTTCAAATCAACTTTTAGCGAACGCCCGCTCAGTTCACTGGTGGGATCTTCTTCAAAATTGATGAACATGGCCAACTGACTAATTTCACATGGGCTTGCTAAAGCTTGCATTGTCGGCCTACGTTTTCGCAATGAAAACGTGTTACGCAGATCGCTGACCATTTGATAAAACTTATCAATATCAAGATGTGCACCTCGAACTACAGAGTGCAAACGAGTCGATTCAGTTATCAAACCATTGAAGAAAGACCAAGCAACTAACTTACTGAGATATTCATTGTGTTCCAAAAATGTCTGACCAATGAGGCTCTCTGCTTTGAGCGGATGTTTATATAAATACCAACCTGCTTTGTTTGTTCGCCCCGGCTGCACCTCTATGAAACTTAAATCTGGTTCATGCAAATCAGGAGAGATCTGCGGGTTAAGTAAGGTCACTTTACCGGGTAAAACTTCAAAAGCGGCATAGAGCTTACGGGCCAGTATACTGATATCTTGTGGGCTTATAGCAGAAGTAATATCGTTGCGACGAGCAAACTGAATTAAATTTCGATAACTTAACATAAGTGCATCAAGCAACGTGTGATGCACTACCTTAACCTGCTCTACTTTCCAGTTGCGACGATCATCAAGCTCGGCAAGTACCTTTTCATCCCACTGCCACTTGTCAATCATATCGCTTAATGCTTCACGACGCCATGCAACCGAGCCCACTCCAGGCTCACGTGACAGCTTTTCGTGTGTTTTGAGGTAAAAACAACGCCTAACGAGATCGAGCCTAGCATGGTCGCCGATACGTTCAAGATATCGTGTCACCTTCTCCAGCATCAGATAGTAGGCATCCATCCCATAGAGATCAGGTTTATGCGCAAAAAAACGACGTTTAGTGTCTATGCTAAGGAGCTGAGTATGCGGATATTCCCAAGAATAAGCTTCGAGTAAAATAGCCTTTAATACTGACTTGTAAGGCGAGTCAATACTCTTATATAACTGCCATAAATTTGACCCAAAGTATTCCTCTGCTGGAATACGACTTAACTGCCCAAAATCAATCCAATCAGCACAGTCAATGATACCTTGGCGACAAAGACCTTGAACGTATTCATCGTAACATTCTTCCATCTCTGGAGGTACAATTTGCCAGAGTAACCTTTGCCCAGCTAAACGAACGGCTGACCGATAAAACTCATCAAGTAGCAAAAGGTGCTGAGAAGAACCACAGTTGTCTCCCGTCATTTCTTCTGATTGGTTGGTAAGAAAGCGCTTCTCATCCATCACAAAGAAATTGGCCTCGACACCTTGGTTCTGTGCCCACTCTGTGATTAATAAACACTTATTGGACAAGCTCTCCCTATCTTCGCAGCTCATCATTGGTGAAACGCAAACCCAAATATCTAGGTCACTGGAAGTACTTTGCCCGATAGATGAGGTGCTTCCCATGGTATACAAAGCTAAAATAGCTGGTTGAGAACATGTCTCCAAAGGTTGACCCGTTGTGAGCTCAGTATCATCGATAAATTGCTGCTGAACCGGATTAAACTCGAGACCAAATACCCCAAACGGGACATGAGCATCGTAATAACCTGGGATAGAGGTATGATTGAAATGAAGGAGCGCTGGAATCAAGTGAAAAACATGCTGGCTTTGAATATCCATTAGAGCCAGTGCACGCTCAATGCGCTGCTGGTTTAAATTATCTAGTCTCTGGATAAGCGTCTTTGTATAAGCCTGCAAGGTAAAATCCTTGTAAATTCCTAACGGTGCCTTGATGACAAAGTATTCGAAAGCACTGACAAAACGTGATCAATTTAACACTTTTATTGCCATTGGTAAAGAAAGGTATGACCACATTAACATTGTTTTGTTAATCAATACGCTTGCGTCATAGTGTGGTACGTATCTCTCTTTAGTAACAATAGTTCAATATATAAATGAGATCAAAATCACACAATTTTGAATATTATATGCTAGGCCGAAATGAATCAACCAACGCCAAGATCTAGCAGTAAGATTTTTTTCTGTAGAGTGGTAGGATTAGAGCATCTATAGCTCACATTAAATATACCAATATGACTCAATCAACCCCAATTCGTATTGCTACACGAAAAAGCCCCCTTGCACTATGGCAGGCAAACTATGTAAAAGAAGCGCTACAAGCGGCACACCCAGGGCTGAAGGTTGAACTCATCACTATGGTTACCAAAGGCGATGTCATTTTAGATACTCCTTTAGCAAAGGTTGGGGGTAAAGGCCTATTTGTTAAAGAGCTTGAAGTTGCCATGCTAGAAAACCGTGCCGACCTAGCCGTTCATTCAATGAAAGATGTACCGGTTGATTTTCCAGAGGGCCTAGGTTTAGTTACGATTTGCGAACGCGACGATGCCAGAGATGCGTTTGTATCCAATAAATACGATTGCATTGACCAACTCCCTCAAGGAGCGATTGTTGGAACCTGTAGCTTACGTAGACAGTGTCAACTCAAAGAGTATCGCCCAGATATAGAGATAAAAGAACTCAGAGGTAATGTCGGCACCCGACTAAATAAGCTCGACTCCAACGAATATGACGCCATTATTCTAGCAGCTGCGGGACTTAAGCGGCTTAATTTGGAACAGCGCATACGTAGCTTTATAGAGCCTGAGCAATCTTTACCTGCGGTCGGCCAAGGAGCTATTGGTATCGAATGTCGTCTTGACGACCAATATCTAATAAAACTTCTTGAACCGCTCAATCATAGAGCGACCTACGATAAAGTTATGAGTGAGCGTGCAATGAATCTAACACTAGAAGGCGGCTGCCAAGTACCAATCGGCAGCTACTCTGTTTTGCAAGGAGAGGAGCTATGGCTCAGAGCCTTAGTTGGAGAGCCTGACGGTTCAAAAATTATCCGAGGTGAAATTCGAGGATCTAGGAATGAGGCAGAAGCACTTGGTGTGACACTCGCAAATCAGCTGCTGGATAATGGTGCTCGTGACATACTAACCAGATTATACGCGAAGCAAGGCTAACGCTATGGCTGTGCTGATTACGCGTCCAGGAGAACAAGGCCAAGCGCTTTGCCAACTACTGAAAACAGCAGGTACCAGCGCTTTCTACTTGCCCTTGCTCAAGATCACATCTGGCAAGGACTTCTATAACGCTAAGAAAGAGCTAGCCGAGGTCGATATAATCATAGCGGTTAGCCCAAATGCGGTTACTTTCACTCAGCAAGCACTCTCTGGTACATGGCCATGTAAATCAACCTATATTGCGGTTGGTCATAAAACAGCACATGTATTAAGTAAACACAGCCAACAAAACGTACACTACCCTGATGTATCAGATAGCGAGCACTTGCTTGAGCTTAAGCAACTAAGCCAAGTAGATGGAAAGAAAGTTATTATTCTACGCGGTAATGGAGGTAGGGAGTTAATTCACAACACATTACTCGCACGAGGAGCACAAGTGAGTTATCTCGAAATCTATCGAAGAGAGAACATCACTTTCGATGCTGATATTGAAACCGTTAGTTGGAAAAACAATCGCATTAAGCAAATAGTGATCACCAGCTTAGGTCAACTGAATCACTTTGTTTCACAACTCTCTCAAACACAGAAAAACTGGGTGGTTACGCTGCAGCTTTTCGTTCCTAGTCAACGAATTGCAACAGAGGCACAAAAATTGGGTTTTCTTGACGTGATCACCACGGGCAGCCCTTCAAACAAGGACTTACTGGCTGCACTCAAGCCAAAGTAGAACAGGAATACATGTAATGACAAGCAAAGATAAAAACAATTCGATCGAACCTGAAAAAGACATTACAGCACAAGAAATAGTAAAAGATAAGGCAAAAGCACCCAATAAAGACATCAAGAAAGAGCACATACACAACAAAGCAACCCCTAATTCAATGAGACTCGGATGGCTTGCAATCGCTCTGTCCATAGTATTGCCAAGTGGTGTTGCCTATTACTCTTATAAACAAAGTTATCAATATCAAATACAAGTCAGCTCTCTACAAGCTCAGCTACTGCAAGCAAAGACATCCATTCAGCAAGAATTAAACGCCAACCAAGAGGCAACAGTTTCAAAAGTAGAAAATGCCTCACAAAACGCTGAAACTCGCCTTGCTCAACAACAGAGAAGTATCAATAGCTTGCAACTCGCATTAGCTGATGTTCAAGGGCGGCGCCCCAACGACTGGCTGCTTGCTGAAGCGGATTACTTAGTTAAACTGGCTGGTAGAAAACTATTTCTTGAACATGATGCAGCAAGTGCAACTGAGCTAATGGAAAGCGCAGATCAACGTATCGCGACACTAAACGATCCTAGCTTGGTACCACTACGTCAATCCATGAGCAATGACATCATGACACTAAAATCCATTCCTATCATAGATAAAGATGGTCTTGTGCTTAGGCTCACTTCGTTGCAGCAGCAGGTAGATAACTTGCCACTGGCTAATGCCATTCTTCCTGATACTCAAAAAAATGAGCAGCCTAGTGTCTCAAGCGACATCCATGATTGGAAATCGAATTTACTAACGTCACTTAAAGATTTTTCGCAAAACTTCATTACATTTCGCACGCGAGATGGTAGTGCGATACCACTGCTCTCACCACAGCAGCATTTCTATCTAAGAGAAAATATCAAAGCCAAACTCGAGACTGCAATCAAAGCAGTTTACATTGAACAACAAAACATCTATTCAACAGCACTAACAACAGCTGACAATTGGTCTAGCACTTATTTCAACCAAGAGTCCAATATGGTTAATGAGTTTAATAGTGCGCTAGCTATGCTAAGTAAACAGAATATTCATGTTGATTACCCAATTAAGCTTGAAACACAACAGGTTTTATCTGATGTTATCCAAGATCGCCTTCGTCGAGATGTTGCAACACTTATCACGGAGGATAAATAATGTTTAGGCTAGCATTTCTGTTTGTTGTTTTAGGCTCAGGACTATTTATAGGCACTCAATATGCGGGTCAACAAGGCTATGTGCTTATTTCCGTTGCCAATAAAACCCTCGAAATGAGCGTAACAACCTTGATAATTTTGGCAACCCTTGGAGTGTTCATTTTATTTGGCTTAGAGTTTGTCATAAAAAAGGCTTTCTATGCGAGCTCATTAACTTGGAACTATTTTTCAGTGCGAAAAGTGAGAAAAGCTCGACGTCACACCAATGAAGGTATTATCAAGCTGCTGGAAGGTGATTTTAAATCTGCAGAGAAACAAGTTACTCGCCAAGCGAATCACCATGACATGCCTTTGTTGTGCTATCTAGTTGCATCTGAAGCCGCCCATGGGCTAGGTGATAAAGTAAAGCGAGACCAATACTTAGACCTTGCTTCGCAACAAGACAACTCTGTGTTAGCAGTCGCTCTTACACGTGCAAAACAACAGGTCGCTGAAAAAGATTATGCAGCAGCATTTGATACTCTATCAGAGTTAAAATCCAATCAGCCGAATAATCAAGTTGCCCTCACATTGCTTAAAAGCATTCATACAGAGCTCAAAATGTGGCAACCCCTACTTGATAGTCTGCCTGTGTTGGAAAAGAACAAAATAATTTCCAAAGAAGAACGTATATTACTCAATCGCCAAGCTCAATGTGGTTTACTAGAGCAAATAGCAGAGCAGCAAGGTAGCGATGGAGTCTCAACATACTGGAATAACTTACCGCGCAAGTTAAAAACGGATACCCATCTTGTTGAGTGCTTTGCGAAACAACTCATGGTACGCAAGTCAGACACCAATGCCTTCACTGTAATAAAAGAGCACTTAAAGAAATACCCTAGCTCTAGCTTATATGAGCTGCTACCGGATATGAACCTAGCCGATACTCATCCGATCATTGCTTTTCTTGAGAGTATGTTAAGAAAGGACGATAGCAACGCTTGTGCTCATAGTGCCTTAGCTCGGTTCCATTTAAGAAAAGGCGATTGGGCTGATGCCCAAGGTCACTTAGAGAAAGCGCTGTCAATTCGTTCCAGCCTTGCAGATTATGCCTGCCTAGCTGATGCATTAGAGAAACAAAACATGACAGTAGCAGCACGTGAAGTGTCTAAAAAAGCACTCACATTAGTGCAAGCATAACCACCTTTACTCAATCTAATCAAGTCGGCTATTTCGCCGGCTTTTTTATACACTGATTAAATTCTAAGTACCTTTGCCGCAACACGCTATGGCTGCGACGCAATCCATGGTTTGAATCTGAAGTGGTTCCATTTATCAGACAACATGTCCGTGAGGTCTTAAAGCCTTATAATTGATTGGGGCTCATAAAAGTAAAAAACCCCAGCATTGCTGCTGGGGTT
>NZ_JAKRGI010000025.1:0-46436 GCF_022347625.1 Vibrio sp. Of14-4
TCGCACCAATCGCAATGGACGAAGGTCTTCGTTTCGCGATCCGTGAAGGTGGCCGTACAGTAGGTGCTGGTGTTGTTGCTAAGATCTTCGATTAATTCTTAAGAATTTAACGAAATCTTGCATTGTTTTCTTCTAGCATGAAGAAAGCAAGCATCGAGAAAAAGAGAAGCTTAGGCTTCTCTTTTTCATTATTCGGTTATAAAAAAAATCGTTTTACTTTCATCTCTAGTGTGTCTCCTTAGTTTTTATTATTCCTATAATTCAAATAGCTAGATTTCAGCCAGAATTAAACAGCCTCCTTGATGCGATAGTAAGTATTCTTGCCGTCAGTTCTTACTGTTTTTATATAACAAATCATTCTTAGCGTATTTTCTACATTATTGGTAATAATAGTAATTATCGTTTGTGTTTGTTTTATGGTTTTTATTATGTATGTTTGTCTATGTCATGGTGTATCAGACAAGAAAATCAAACAGTTGATTTTGGAGGAAGGGTTAACAGATATAAAGCAGATAAAGAAATGCACCGCACTTGGTAGCCAGTGTGGCAAATGCGTAAAAATGGCCAAAGAAATTCTAACCGAAACTGGAGCGATAGAATACTCAGAAGCTAGCTAAGGATAGTTTTATTGTCTTTGACACCCCTTGAATTGGTTCTACAGTTTAAATTGGACCAACAGGAGGCTGTATGTCATGAAAGGCGATCCCATCATTATTCAACATCTCAATAAAATTCTCGGTAATGAATTGGTTGCGATAAACCAATACTTTCTTCACGCACGAATGTACAAGGATTGGGGGCTAAAACATTTAGCAGACAAGGAATATCATGAATCCATTGATGAAATGAAACATGCGGATCATTTGATAGAGCGAATCCTTTTTCTGGAAGGTATCCCTAACTTACAAGACCTTGGCAAACTCATGATTGGTGAAGACACCAAAGAGATGCTTGAATGCGATCTTAAGCTCGAGATGACGGCTATTCCAGATCTCAAGTCCGCCATAGCGTATGCTGAAGACAGCCATGATTATGTATCGCGCGATTTATTTCAAGAAATCCTAGAGGATGAAGAAGAACACGTTGATTGGTTAGAAACACAACTGGGCCTGATTGAAATGACAGGTATACAAAATTACCTTCAAGCTCAGTATGTTGACGAAGAGTAACTCCACAATTCCATCCTAGTGTTAAAAGCAGCCTAAACGATCATCTTTTGATGGTTGGCTGCTTTATTATTTTCCTTGCTTAAACCGCTTTGTTTCTGTACTATTCGTGCTCCTTAATCTCAGTCAATTATCTTTAGTTCCTTGCTTCCTCTGGATGACTGAGCCATTTGTGGAAGCTGAATAATCCGTAAGGAGCAACCAATGCGTCATTACGAAATCGTATTCATGGTGCACCCAGATCAAAGCGAGCAAGTTGCTGGTATGATCGAGCGTTACACTGGTTCAATCACTGAAGCTGGCGGTACTATCCACCGTCTAGAAGACTGGGGCCGTCGTCAACTGGCTTACCCAATCAACAAGCTTCACAAAGCTCACTACGTTCTAATGAACGTTGAAGCTGACCAAGCTGTAATTGATGAGCTAGAAACTGCTTTCCGTTTCAACGATGCAGTTCTACGTAACATGATCATGCGTACTAAAGCGGCTATCACTGAGCAATCTATCATGCTTAAGCAGAAAGAAGAGCGTGCTCCTCGTCGCGAAGAGCGTGCTGAAGCTAAGCCAGAAGCAGCTGCTGAGTAATTGATACTCAGATTTAGTACTCAGCCTAGTTAGAGCCAATAATTTATTTTGACCCTATCCTAGGCAGATAACTTTACTCAAATTTAAGATCAGGAGATAGCCCATGGCTCGTTTCTTCCGTCGTCGTAAATTCTGCCGTTTTACTGCAGAAGGCGTACAAGAGATTGATTACAAAGACGTAGCAACTCTTAAAAACTACATCACTGAAGCTGGTAAAATCGTACCTAGCCGTATCACTGGTACTAGTGCTAAATATCAGCGTCAGCTAGCTCGCGCTATTAAGCGTTCTCGCTACCTAGCTCTACTACCGTACACTGATAAGCATCAGTAATCGGTTCGTTTTATTAAGAAAGAGGATTAAACAATGCAAGTTATTCTACTTGATAAAATCGGTAACCTAGGTGGTCTTGGTGACACTGTAAACGTTAAATCTGGTTACGCTCGTAACTTCCTTATCCCTCAAGCTAAGGCAGTAATGGCAACTAAAGCTAACGTTGAAATGTTTGAAGCACGTCGTGCTGAGCTAGAAGCTAAAGTTGCTGAGCAACTTTCTGCTGCCCAAGCGCGTGCTGAAAAAGTTAACGCTCTTGAAGCGGTTGTTATCGCTTCTAAAGCTGGTGACGAAGGTAAACTGTTCGGTTCTATCGGTACTCGTGACATCGCTGATGCAATCACTGCGGCTGGCGTTGAAGTAGTGAAAAGCGAAGTTCGCCTTCCAGAAGGTGCACTACGTAACACTGGTGAGTTCGAGATCAGCGTACAACTTCACTCTGAAGTGTTCGCGACAGTTGCTCTTCAGGTTGTTGCTGCTGAGTAATTCAGTATCAAAGTATAAAAAGCACCTTCTAGAAGGTGCTTTTTTTATATAGAAAATAAAATATTGATTGAGAAGATGCTATCGGCGTTTTGCAGACCTTCTGGAACCCGATCATGATACTGCCGAGAATAAGACACTTTTAACGCTATATGTTCTGTTATGCTGTTTGTCGCGTTAAGGTCAGTATCCGTTCTCACATTACTATCACCGGCTACGAGTGTTACGGCTGCTGATAAATCCAAGCTTTTGGTGATATGCCAGTTACTTTTGACATGACCACGAAAGATAGCCTCTTGAACGGTTTCATCAAAAACGATGTCATTGTCACCAATTTCATCAGTATTGGGCTCTTGATAGCGGTAGCCAGGTCCAAGCTCGAGTTCAAGCAGAAACGCTTCTGTGTTGTAGAACTGATAACCTAAACCACCAGAGAGCGTATAGTCTTTAAAATAAGCGCTATAACGTGAATCAACACCTTGAAAGTTACCATAAAGGTATGTCTTAGGCCCAAGCTTGTAGTCACTCTGCGCTAAATACGTTGACTGTCTTTTGTCTTCTTCACCATCTTTGTACAACTGGTAATATTTCCATTCTCCTGTTGTACGGTGACGCCCTGATAGATACTCAGCGCTTAACCTTGAGTTGACCGAACGTGAGTCAGAATTTCCCGTGTGCGATTGATAACCAAACTCTATTTCGCTCTTCCAAGGGGAGGGGACGTCAATCTTGTTTTGGCTTTGTTCTGATTCATCTGCATAGACGACTGAGCTGAGTAGTAGGCTAGTCGTTATGAGCCCAAGTCTTGTCACTCACTGCCTCTTTTTAATCATTGTATTAGGTGAATAGTAGAGAGTTTTTATATAATTTCAGTCAGTTCTAAGTTAATTCTATATGAGATGGATTTAAACCCCTTGTTAAATACAGACATCAGGTTCATTCTAGCTATAATGAGCGATCACAATTTTGTTGTTGAGCAATAGCATGGCAGATTTTAAAACAGATAATCGTAATAAAAAGCCAACCGACGCCCAAGTAGACGCAATCAAAGCGCCTCCTCATTCTATCGAAGCGGAACAATCCGTTATTGGTGGCTTATTACTTGATAATGAGCGTTGGGATACTGTGGCAGAGCGTGTTGTTGCTAAAGATTTCTATAGTCGCCCTCATCGCTTGATGTTTGAGGCGTCTCGAACGATTCTTGAAGAAAGCAAGCCGCTTGATTTAATTACTTTGTCAGAGTATTTAGAACAGCGTGAGCAACTCGACGATGTTGGTGGATTTGCTTACCTGGCTGATTTGGTGAAAAATACACCGAGCGCGGCGAATATTAATGCCTACGCCGACATTGTTGCAGAGCGTGCTTTGACCCGAGACTTGATAGGTGTTGCAAATGAAATTGCGGATGCCGGTTACGACCCTCAGGGACGCTCTTCTGAAGATTTGCTGGATATGGCGGAAAGTAAAGTTTTTGCCATTGCTGAATCAAGGACCAGCGATAGCGATGGTCCACAAAATGTCGATAATATTCTTGAAAAGACGCTTGAACGGATAGAAATCTTATATAAATCACCCCAGGATGGTGTTACTGGTGTGACAACAGGATTTACAGACCTAAATAAGAAAACCGCAGGTTTGCAAGGTTCTGATTTGGTGATTGTTGCTGCGCGTCCCTCTATGGGTAAAACGACTTTTGCTATGAACTTGTGTGAAAACGCGGCGATGGCGCAAGATAAACCCGTACTCATCTTTTCTTTAGAAATGCCATCAGAGCAGCTTATGATGCGTATGCTCGCATCGCTTTCACGTGTTGACCAAACCAAGATACGTACTGGCCAATTAGATGATGAAGATTGGGCTCGTATTTCTTCTACCATGGGATTATTAATGGAGAAGAAAAACATCTTTATCGATGATAGCTCAGGTCTCACTCCAACAGAACTGCGTTCAAGAGCTCGTAGAGTTGCTCGTGATAATGGTGGTTTGTCTATGATCATGGTTGACTACCTTCAGCTGATGCGAGTGCCGTCACTCACTGAAAATCGAACCTTAGAAATTGCTGAAATATCCCGCTCACTGAAAGCGCTTGCGAAAGAGCTGAATGTGCCTGTTGTTGCTTTGTCTCAGCTCAACCGTTCACTGGAACAAAGAGCAGATAAGCGTCCGGTGAATTCTGACTTGCGTGAATCAGGCTCTATTGAACAAGATGCTGACTTGATAATGTTTATTTATCGAGATGAAGTTTATAACCCAGATAGCCCGATGAAGGGAACGGCAGAAATTATTATCGGTAAGCAGCGAAACGGCCCGATAGGCTCAGTTCGACTGACGTTTCAGGGGCAATGGTCTCGTTTTGATAATTATGCAGGTCCTGCATTTGATGTGGATGATGAATAACCTATGAGTTATATGAAAGCCGCAACTGCGTGTGTCGATTTAGGTGCATTAAAGCACAATCTAAACCAACTCAAATCCCAAGCTCCCAACAGTAAGGTCATGGCCGTGGTTAAAGCTAATGGATATGGTCATGGCCTGCGACACATTGCCACCAACGCCGAAGGTGCTGATGCCTTTGGTGTGGCTAGAATTGAAGAAGCACTGCAGCTGCGCGCTAGTGGTATTGTAAAGCCAATCTTACTTCTAGAAGGCTTTTATTCAGCAGGTGATTTAGCCGTGCTGGTGACTAATAACATTCAAACGGTTGTGCACTGTGAAGAGCAGCTCAATGCATTGGAAGCGGCAACCCTTGATACTCCAGTTGTAGTCTGGCTCAAAATCGACAGTGGAATGCACAGGCTCGGCGTTAGACCAGAGCAATACCAAGAGTTCATTGCTCGTTTGAAAGCCTGCCCTAATGTTGCCAAACCGCTGCGCTATATGAGCCACTTTGGTTGTGCTGATGAATTAGATAAGCCTACCACGACTGAGCAGACTGAATTATTTATGTCTTTAACTCAGGGCTGTGAAGGGGAGCGCTCTCTCGCTGCCTCGGCTGGTGTTTTGGCTTGGCCTGAAAGTCAATTGGATTGGATACGCCCTGGCATCATTATGTATGGTGTGTCACCGTTTGGGGATAAAACGGCGGAACAAATGGGTTACCTACCCGTGATGACTCTAAAATCCCATTTGATTGCTGTGCGAGAGGTTAAGGCTGGCGAAAGTGTTGGATACGGCGGGGTATGGACTTCACCTAGGGATACAAAAGTTGGCGTAATAGCGATAGGTTATGGTGATGGCTATCCAAGAATGGCGCCTAACGGAACCCCAGTATTAGTCAATGGTCGTAAAGTCCCTGTCGCCGGCCGAGTGTCTATGGACATGTTAACCGTTGATTTGGGGCCTGATGCGGTTGATAAGGTCGGTGATGAAGCCGTTTTATGGGGACGAGATCTGCCCGTGGAAGAGGTGGCTAACCACATCGGGACTATTGCTTATGAGTTAGTGACTAAGCTCACCTCAAGGGTTGAAATGGAATATTTATAAACCCTAAAAAGCTAAACATATTCTGACCGCCGTTTTATATCCAGATGACAGTCAGCAATAGCTCCTTTAGTTGGAGCTATTGTCTTTTCAGGCTTTTTCACCTTGCAAAGTGGCGATAAGGTTACGACTTCCAGCCAGATCTCTGTGCTCGCCCAAATAGATACCTTGCCAAGTTCCAAGTGCCAATTGACCATCTTTAATAGGAATATTGACGCAATTTCCCAAGATAGACGCTTTGATATGTGCCGGCATATCATCATCCCCTTCATAGGTGTGTTGATAATACTTGGCTCTTTCAGGAACAAAGTGGTTAAAATGCTGCTCCATATCGTGGCGCACCGTCGGATCTGCATTTTCATTTATGGTCAAACTTGCGGAAGTATGTTGGATAAATAACTGTAATATTCCCACAGAAATTGATGCTAATTCCGGTAATTGTTGTTCTATTTCATCGGTTATAAGATGAAATCCACGTGCTCTCGCTGTGAGTCGAATGGTTTGTTGGCTCCACATACTGCCCCCTCTAAAATCTATTTGGCAAATGACATCATTATCGGTATCGTTATGCGTCAATGTTGTTTTAAGTCGACAAACTTAATTAGTAACTAATGTGATTTAACTCAATAATCTTGTTGTGTGACTGAGTCATAATGTCGATCTGAAAATTTATTACAAGTTTTTGTTCACTTGTTTAGCTTTGAGAACAGAACTACTTTTGCTTAATTGGGACTGCTACTGATCGCAGTTTTCCTCACTATCATGACCAAACCAAGTAGAATTGTATCTACTCTAACACTGGGAACGTCACCATGTTGAAAAATATTAATCCAACACAAACACTAGCCTGGAAAGCGCTTACACAGCACTTTGAGTCGGCACAAGATATGGATCTAAAGGAGCTATTTGCTCAAGATGAGACACGCTTTGAGAAGTTCTCTGCTCGATTTGGCTCTGATATTCTCGTCGACTACTCTAAGAACTTAATCAATGATGAGACACTCAAGCATTTATTCGCTTTGGCAGACCAAACTGAACTTAAGTCGGCGATTAACGCTATGTTTGGTGGTGAGGCTATCAACAAGACTGAAGGTCGCGCCGTATTACACACAGCGCTGCGCAATAGAAGTAGCAATCCTGTGTTAGTTGATGGTGAAGATGTCATGCCTGCGGTGAATGCAGTGCTGGATAAAATGAAATCTTTTACCGATCGCGTCATCGGCGGTGAATGGAAAGGGTACACAGGCAAAGCAATCACAGATATTGTCAATATTGGCATTGGTGGTTCTGACCTTGGCCCTTATATGGTCACAGAGGCGTTGGCACCGTATAAAAACCACCTTAATCTGCACTTTGTATCGAATGTGGATGGTACTCATATCGTGGAGACGCTAAAGCCATTAAATCCAGAAACCACGTTGTTTTTGATTGCTTCCAAAACCTTTACCACTCAAGAGACGATGACGAATGCTCATACTGCTCGTGATTGGTTCCTTAAATCGGCGGGCGACAACCTTCATGTTGCCAAGCACTTTGCCGCGCTTTCTACCAATGCAGATGCTGTGTCTGAGTTTGGTATCGATACCAAGAATATGTTTGAGTTTTGGGACTGGGTGGGCGGTCGATACTCGCTTTGGTCAGCGATTGGTCTATCGATTGCCCTTGCTATTGGTTTTGACAATTTCGTTGAGCTGCTTGAAGGCGCGCATGAAATGGACCACCATTTTGCTTCGACTGAATTAGAGAGCAACTTACCTGTCATTCTTGCTCTGATCGGCTTGTGGTACAACAACTTCCATGGCGCTGAGTCAGAAGCAATTTTACCTTATGATCAATACATGCATCGTTTCGCTGCTTATTTCCAGCAAGGCAATATGGAATCAAATGGTAAGTACGTTGATCGGGATGGTAAAGCTGTCACTTATCAAACAGGACCGATTATTTGGGGGGAACCAGGCACTAATGGTCAGCATGCTTTTTATCAGTTGATTCATCAGGGAACAAAATTAATTCCTTGTGATTTTATTGCGCCTGCACTTAGCCATAATCCCTCTGGTGACCATCATCAGAAATTGATGTCTAACTTCTTTGCTCAAACTGAAGCACTAGCTTTTGGTAAGAGTGAAGCTGCTGTACGAGAAGAATTTGCAAAAGCGGGTAAGAGTGAAGAACAAGTTGCAGATCTGGTTCCTTTTAAAGTCTTTGAAGGTAATCGCCCTACAAACTCGATATTAGTCAAGCAAATCACGCCTCGTACATTGGGCAATCTTATTGCAATGTATGAGCACAAGATTTTTGTTCAAGGTGTTATCTGGAATATCTTTAGCTTTGACCAGTGGGGTGTGGAGTTAGGTAAGCAACTTGCCAATCAAATTCTACCTGAACTTGCTGATGAGTCGGAAGTGGTGACACACGATAGTTCAACCAATGGACTGATCAATGCTTTTAAAGCTTTTAAAGCATAAGGTCTAGCCTTGATTAATAACGCCAGCTAACTCGCTGGCGTTATTATACCGGCATATCAATCTAGTCAGACTGTATGGTCAATACTACCTTGGGAGTCTGTATGAGCGATGAATTTTTGGCCCAATAAGGAAACCAATTGATCATAATATTGCATGTTTGGTTTGTTACCCAGCAGCTTACATAACTCGTTACCAGTAGGACTAAAACGATAGTACAGCAGGCGAACACCTTTAGCATGAGCTTGCAGTGACAGTTGCTTACCTTGGTAATTGAGTGGCAAGGGAGAGTCTAATTCTATTTCTCCAGATTCAAGTTCGGTTCCATGCATTAAACCAAGTTCGAACAAAACTAGCAGACTTGAGTAGGGAAGTTGGAAGCTGCCGACATTGATATTGCCGGTAATATTGCGTTTACCGAAGCTAAAAATCCCCCCTTGGGCACGAAAGCCGATTAAGAGTTTACGGCTAGTATCTCCGCCAAAACTGCAGGCTAGAGCAGCCGCTCTTTGTAATACCTGTGCTTCTTTGGGCGACATATCTTTGAGCGTTTTCAGTGCTTTCATTGAGGTAGAGCCTGGGTTAGTTACCTCACGCTTGAGAACTTGAGCCCAAAGGCGCTGCATGGAAGGATTGTGAACTTCTTGTGCCATATTGAAAAAGCGTTGTAACCAATCATGGTCAGGATCACCTGCCGTTTCATTTTTACATGATAGATGGGCAAGTTTCAGGATTTGCTCAAGATTCTTTTGCTGTAGTTCTTTTTGTCGTCGCTCTCGGACTAGGGCTCGTTCCAGCGCCGTCTTTTCAGGTGTCTCCTTTTGCAACAGTGCATCAAGCCCATGAGAATGGGCGATGCTCATAATTCGGCTAGCGCTATCCTTGATGTAATTAGGTTTTTTCTCATGTCGAGATTCAGAGTTTGACTCATGATCGATAACCACGGGTTTTTGCTTCTCGGACATGTGAATACCTAGGGCCTATGGACCGCAATAGAAACGAACATCCCTTAAATCTACCTCTTAACAGGCTTATCTGCCAGAGCAACTCTGTGAGCAACCTTTGAAAATTGATTCTATGCCAAATGATAATAACTTGTTAAAATTGTTATAGATGCTTGGGGGGCTTATGAAGTTTTTAAATGATAACAAACTAAGAAAGCACCTATCAATTACCCTATTGTTTCTCGTATATCTCGCTGTATTAGTCTATTTGTCTAAATACGTGTGAGCAAGGCGGATAATTGACAGGTTGTATTCATGTTATGACATGCACTTTTTAGTAGTCATCGTATTCTTCGATACTGGTGCCTTCTATCATATAACCAGTCTCCGCTAAGTCATGACTCATGGTTACTGTCTTCAATTTCCCCACCACATAAATGACATCCCATAACTGTTGTACAGGTGCCCCTTTGGGTAATTTAACATATACGATTTGATTTGGTGGCGGTGGTGGCACATGTATACATGCCCCAAAATAAGGAACGAGTAGAAACTCGGTCACTTTGTTAGCATCGCCCTCTAATGGAATAACAAACCCAGGGATTTTGACCGAGCTACCGTTAAGATCTTGACGTACTTTACCCGCCAGAGATTGCTTGGCGGCGCTGCCAGAGTGATTTTGAACAGGCATGCCTTGAGCGTTGAACTGGTTACGTTCGCTTTTGGGGATCAAATCTATCCAGTCTAGTTGAAGAACATCGCCTTTCTTATTGTCTTCAGCCTTAGTTTGGGTGCTTTTACTCTCGGCCTTTTGGTTTTTTTCAGCTGACGCTTTTGATGCTGTCTGTGTGTTTTCCTGCTTAACACTGGTCGCTTTTTCTTCATTGGCATTCGCCAAGCCTGTTACCAATGAAGCTGCGAGTATCATTGGTATAAATAATTGTTTTTTCATAGTTAAACTCTAATTGTCATCCCATCACTTAGTGATTGTTTATAGGCGCGAAATGCCGGTATGAAGCCTATTACTGTACCTGCTAGTTGCACAGCTGCAAGAAGCTTCCACTCGTAATGAGATAAGGCGACCATTTCAATATTAATTCCATAATTTTGTTGGATGAAAGGAGCAATACTTGCCAGCAGAGCATAAAGTATGGTGACCCCAGCGACCAAGCCAAGCAATGTGAGCGTACTGGCTTCGAGAACAAGTAGGGAAAGTATATGTCTTGGCCTTGCGCCCATCGCCCGCAAAATAGCCATTTCTCGGCGACGTTCTTGCAGGCTAGTCAGTAAACTTGACAGCATCCCGAGAAGTCCCGCAATAACAACAAATACAGAAATGACCATGAGTGCTTGCTCTGCAACTGACATCATCCCCCAAAGTTCATGTAATGCCACACCGGGAAGAATGGCACTTAAAGGCTCTTTTGGGTAGGTGTTTATTTGTCGCTGTAATGAAAAAGCTTGAATTTTGGACTTTAAGCCGATCAGCATCGCAGTGATTTGCTTTGGCTGAAAATTCTGCTTTTCCAATTGCTGGGCACTTGGTGTGTTACCAAGGTGGGCTCCTGACTCCCAACCTACGTGAATAGCTTCAATTGCCTCAAGTGATACATGTACGGTTTTATCAACAGGCGTTCCTGTTGGTGCAAGTATGCCAACCACTTTAAATGGCAGGTTGTCATGACGACTGAATCCAACATCACTGATCCCATGAGCAATAATAATTTCAGTCCCGATTTGGTATCCCAGCTCACGAGCTACGTCTGAGCCGATAACTGTCTCGAACAGACCTGAGAACTCTCTACCTTCTGACAATGTTAATGGGGATTTTTTCCCATAGCGGTAATGTTCAAAGTAGCTATGGTTGGTTCCCATAACGCGAAACCCTTTGTGTGAATCCCCCAAAGAAATCGGAATCGCCCATTTTACTGCTCTGTGCTGACTGAACTCTTGATAACTTTTCCAGTCGATATTATTTGTGGCGTTACCAATTCGAAACACAGAATATAGGAGTAAATTAACTTGGCCTGAACGACCACCAACGATGAGGTCGGTACCGGAAATGGTATTTGCAAAACTGCTTTTGGCTTGAGTACGAACGCGCTCGACACCAAGTAGTAATACTACCGATATCGCAACCGTCATGATCGTTAACATAGCGGTGACTCGGCGGTTACGGACGCTCTTCCAAGCAAGCATAAGTGTTGGGCTCATGATGTCACTCCTGCTCGATTAATTTCATTAAGGTGTAGAGTTCGATCAAACATACTTTCTAAGGTTGGATCGTGACTGACAAACAAAAGGCTTGCTTGTGCTTGTTTGACCTGATCCATCAAAAGCTCGATAAAAGCAGAGCGATTGTCGTAGTCCAGCGAGGAAGTCGGCTCGTCGGCAATGATTAAAGCAGGTTTGCCAATCAGTGCTCGCGCCGCAGCCACCCGTTGCTGTTGACCAATACTTAGTTCAACCACGGGCTTATGCATTAAATCACTCGGTAAGTGAAGGCTGTTTAGTAGGTCTTTTGCCTCGTCGACCATAGATTTGTCCAGTTTGGACTTTCGCAACTTGGAAAACTGACAGGGAAGCGTGACATTTTCAATCACGCTAAGGTAAGGCAACAGGTTAAATTGCTGAAAGATATAGCCAATATTATTGGCACGGAATGTATCTCGTTGGCTACCAGACATTTGTACCAAGTCTTCTCCCAGTACGCTGAGTTTTCCAGTATCGATAGTCTGAATACCAGTTAAAAGCCCCAGTAAGGTTGATTTTCCACAGCCACTTGGACCTTTGATAAATAGATGCTCTCCCTCTTGGACAGATAAACTATCTATATTCAGTGTTGGCGTTTGGTTGCCCGGCCAAGTAAAGGACACTTGCTCCAGCTCTACTACGCCGTGATTAGTATTTTTTCTCATCTGACATAACCTGAACAGATAAGCCTGAAGGGTATACCTTCAGGCTAATGAGTTTTAAAGTGAAATCTTAGTCGTGCTAGGAGATAGTTCTAGGGCCGTCTGGGCCTTATCCGTTAGCAGATTAACACTGATTGACTTTGTCGATGGGAAGTGAGTAAACCATTGGGTATTGATAGATGAGAGAGCATCAAGATTGTCACACTGGTAGTGGTATTCAACCGCAAATTCTCCATGCCCACCCTCATGATCATGATGATGTTCTTCGTGCTTATGTTCTTCCTCATGGTCATGATGACCGTCTTGACCGTCTTGACCGTCTTGACCGTCTTGACCGTCTTGACCGTCTTGACCATCGTGACCATCATGGTCGTGGTCGTGGTCGTGGTCGTGGTCGTGGTCGTGGTCGTGTTCATCATGCTCATCCGAACTTAAAGTATTGGTGACAGATTGATGCACGATTTTGCACCCAGCACTGGCAGTCAGAGCAAATAGAGAATCAGCATTTTCTAGTTTTGCGATGGCTTGCTCCAATGCTTTTTGCTGCTGGTCATTTTTAGGCGCATGCTCAAAGCCTAATACATCAGCTCCAGGTGCATGAATTTCCATGAGTAACTCATCACCATCTTGGGCAATATTGAGTTCTACGTGACCATGCTCGTGGGCGTCATGCTGGCGAAACTCTTCATCGGCTAAGGCTGAAGTACTTAAAACTAGGCTAATAATTGTTGCGACTTTTGTAATGGAATGCATTGTAAATCCTAATCAATGGTAAATTAAAAATGGGCTGTGTTTTGAGACAACCGATTGTGTGATATTTCTTTGTTTAGGTTAGGTTCACTGGTGGAGAACGAGCGAGGTAACTAAAAACAGTTTGCTCATATAAAGAATAATATTGGCTCAAGCCAAAAACAGGGGGTGAGGGATTATTCGATACTGTGATCAGAGGATGGTTGAAGCCATGCTGTAAACAGGAAAAAAGTTGGCAGTGGTGCTTATCATGGTGGTTTGTGCTGAATTGATACTGATGGAAAATAAAAGCCCAACTCATCCAGAGCACGAGCACGATTGCAATCACAGCCAGTGTGCTTGAATGTCGCGTTGGTGGTCGATGAGTTTGAGTCATAGCGCTTAAAGTCGTGTTTAATGTTAAAGTTGTTATGTTATAACAACTAGGCTGCAAGCGCTATGTTCAAATTTGTATTAAATGTTGTCTTTGATTAAAGCTAGAACTTGCTCAATTTCGCTTTGGTTTAGTGCTCCTTCCTTGACGAAAAGAACTTTCCCTTGTTTATCTTGTACAATAATTGCCGATGATTCTTCCTGTAGATCCCAGGCTCCAGCCACTTTGCCATCTTCATCGAGCACCATAGAAGACCAAGGAAAATCTTTTTTGCTATCTTCCGCTGAAGACTTTACAAAAGAGCCTGTTCCCCAGATAGCATCATCTTGATTGATGATCGACGTGGTTTGATAGCTGTCCTGAGTAAACTTAGAATCTGTAATGGCTGCCATGAGTGGTTGGTTGAGGGCTTTTGAACTGCTGCGGCCCGCAATGGCTTGGATGACTCTCACTTTGCCGAGCATATCTTGAGATGACCACTCTTGATAACTAATGTCATCACCTTTAACTAAGATCTCGCCGTAATTTTTAACTTCAACCAGAGGCAATGTCTGATCGATTTTGATCTTGTGTGCTGAAGCTGTAAAACTGCATGCCACCGCTAGGGCAACCAGGGTTTTTATTTTCATTTTGTTTTTCCTCTGGGTTGAGTGTACCGATTATATAGTGAAAACTGCTCGCGGGATCAGCGATACATTAATGGAGAAAACTTTGTTGCATAATTGTGATCTCAACTGCAGCTAACTCAGAGTGAGTTGTCTAAAAACGAGGCTAACATTTCGGCTGCGAGTAACACCCAATATCTAGCTTGATGTTATAGCCAGCAATCTTGCTGGCTAAATAGGACGAAACAGGATTATTCGGTTTTTATCCATTTTATGGAAAACAGACGCCGGTTCCATTTAAGCCACAATAGCCATTGGGGTTCTTAGCCAAATATTGTTGGTGATAGGTTTCGGCGAAGTAGTAGTGACCAGCTTTTTCAATCTCTGTAGTAATCTTGGAGCCGTTAGAGTTAAGCAGTCTTTGATACTCGTCTCTGGAATTTATGGCTTGCTCTAGTTGCTGTTCATTGTGCGTATAGATGGCTGAGCGATACTGAGTTCCCATATCATTGCCTTGACGCATTCCTTGAGTGGGATTGTGGCGTTCCCAAAAAGTGCGCAGTAATTGCTCAAAAGAAATGATGTTTGGGTCGAAAACGACTCTCACGACCTCTGTGTGCCCCGTTTTCCCAGAGCAGACCTCCTCGTACGTCGGGTTGGGAGTATAGCCGCCAGAATATCCGACAGAGGTGCTGATAACCCCTTCTAACTGCCAAAACAAACGTTCTGCCCCCCAAAAACACCCCATACCCAATAAGACTTCTTGGCAACCTTGTGGAGGTTTTGCTTTGATGTTTGATTGATTCACATAGTGCTTATCATCAACGTTTAGTGGCTGATCACGACCAGGAAGGGCTTGTTGGGAGGTGACGGGGGTTTGTTTATCGAGCATGATTCATCTCCTTAAAATGATATTCTTGGGAGTAGACCGCTTAATTGACGGTTTTCGTACAGACATCTTTTTGCAGTGACGTTATTATTTCGTAACGACGTATAGGCTACCAATAAACCATGATAAAACCGTTTTTTCCAGCGATTCTACTTTTAAGCAGTATTTCAGCCTTCGGGCAAGAAGTATCGCTGTCGATTCGCGGAGTATCAGGAGAATTGGAGCAAAATGTTGAAACTTATCTGCAGGCAATTCCTAGCCAAGACTATAGTACCAGTTTGCGTTTTCAGGCTCGGGTCGAAAAGCGTTTAACTGAAGCACTCAATGCACTTGGTTATTATCATCCCAACTTTTCATTTGAGGCAAACAGTGGAGAGCAGGAATTAGTCATCACTATTGTGCCCGGAGAGCCAGTCTTGATTGCGCTGGTGGACATAGAGTTAAGTGGTGAAGCCCGTGATGATCAAGCCTTTAAGACCTTGATTGAGCGCAGTGGTCTCAAACAGGGGCAAGTATTAAACCATAGTTTGTATGATGGCCTGAAATCGCGCATTCGTAACCTTGCTTTGCAAAGAGGTTATTTTGATGGAGATTACACGGTAAGTCGACTGGAGGTGTCGCCAAATTTAGATCAAGCCTTTATTCGACTTCATTTTGATAGTGGTATTCGTTATGCGTTTGGTCAAAGCTCGATTACCGGTAGCCAAATAGACTTGATGCGTGTTGAATCCTTGTCACCTTACAAACAGGGCGATCCCTATTTGGCTACAGCAGTAGGCGAATATAACCAAAACCTATCGAACACAGAATGGTTCTCATCTGTCTTAGTTGAACCTGATCTTTCTCATCTGGGAGAAGGGAGGGAGTTACCTATGAAGGTCTCTTTAGCGCCGCAGGCGAGAAATCAGCTAGAAACAGGCCTTGGTTACTCAACAGATGTTGGTGCAAAAGGATCGCTCAAATGGAAACAACCTTGGGTCAATAGCAGCGGCCATAGTTTCACTAGCAGTTTTTCAATTTCTGGGCCAGAGCAAACCGTCACAGCAGGCTATAAAGTCCCATTAGAGGACGCTCTAAATGAGTATTATCAGCTTAAGTACGGTATGAAAAACCTAGATAATCGAGATACGCAAAGCTTAGAGTCGAATTTAGCCCTAGAGCGTCATTGGCTACTTGATAACGGGTGGCACCGAGCCCTGTATATTCGATATTTGTTGGAAAACTATGAGCAAGGCCTCCAAGATGACTCTGGACAATTCTTATTGCCTGGTTTTAGTTTTAGTCGCAGCAGAATACGTGGCGGGGCAATGCCAAGTTGGGGAGATAAACAATCGCTGAGCCTTGAATTTGGTGATGACAGAGCATTATCAGAAACTAGGGTTATCCGCCTACAAGGTGGGATGACATGGATCCGTAGTGCAGGGCGAAATCATAGAGGGATCTTTCGTTTAGATGGCGGTGCCAACATCACTGAAGACTTTGAACGATTATCACCGTCTTTGCGCTTTTTTGCGGGTGGTGATAACAACTTACGTGGCTATAACTATCAATCTATTTCGCCGACTGACAGCAGTGGAGCCTTGACGGGTGCTAAATATATGGCCACGTCTTCACTGGAATATCAATACCGAATTTATGGCAATTGGTGGGGAGCGGCTTTTTACGACTATGGCGATGCGTTTAATGATGAACCTGACTTCAAACGTGGTACAGGAGTAGGTGTTCGCTGGGAATCTCCCGTGGGACCAGTCAGATTAGACTTTGCTTGGGGGTTAGATGCCACTCCGGGTGATGAGTTTAAAATTCATTTCACATTGGGCCCAGAGCTATGACCCAGTTTGTTATAAGATGGTCTAAGTGGTTTTCAATTGCGGCAATGACGCTAATAGCAGCTATTGTGCTCGGCCTGTCTGTTATTTTGTTTACCACTTCCGGGTTAAAGTTTGTCATTTGGGCAGCCGAAAAGTCGCTGCCACAGCTTGAAATTGAGTCCTACTCTGGAGCGGTTTTTCCGCGCTTCACTCTCAATAAGGTCTCATATCAAGACCAAGCACTAAATTTAGATGTAGGTGCCAATTCTATCACTCTTGGTGTTGATGTTTCGTGTCTTGTAGGGGCAAGTATTTGTATCGACGAACTGGCCCTTAATGGCCTTAAGTTTTATATGCCTGAAGCATCATCAGATCCTCAAAGTTCCGCTGAGCCAGAAACAGGCAGCCAAAGCAGTGTTAGCTTACCCATACCGCTGACTGCTAAACGTTTATCACTGTCTGATCTTGATCTCAATATTCTTGGTTATCAGGCTCAAGTCGGGGTTTTCACCACTGGATTGAGCTGGGTGGGACAGCGCTTAACTATTGATAAAACCTTGTTAAGTAAGACTCGTCTAACCTTGGCGCCAGAACAAAATACGCCAAAACCAGCTAGCGCCTCATCGACTAGTCAGCAGCATGACATTGAGTTACCTAGTGTCGTTTTACCCTTGGATATAAACCTGAAACGATTAGATATTCATGATTTTACTTTGGTACAAGACACACCTGTTGTAGTAAACAATTTAGCGATTGAAGCACAGGCGGTAGGTTCGAAAATTAATCTACGAGCCATGCAGCTAGATATGCCTCAACTGGCTGCTAAGCTCAATGGTGAAGTTAATTTGGTAGAAGATTACCCTATCAGTTTGGATTTGAAAACGACCATTAAACAGCCGATTGCTAAAGGTCAAATCATCCGTCTTAATGCTTCGGGCAGTGTTGCTAACCTCTCACTAGACACCGAGTTAGGTGGTTTAGCTAAAGGTAAAATTCAAGCCTTTGTTCAACCATTGCGAAACAATATTCCATTTGAACTTTCCTTATTAGACGTTCAGGCCCAGTGGCCCTTATTGGGAGAGGGAGATTACTTTGTTTCTGTGGATAGCTTGAAGAGTAAAGGCTCGTTAGATAGCTATGATATTGCTCTCGACGCCAAACTTTCGGGAAAGGAAGTGCCCGAATCCAAGTTGAGTATATTCGGTCAAGGTAATCTTAAGCAAATTGATTTAGATACGCTGTCTTTGAAAACATTAGGGGGCGAAGTATCAGGTCAATTAATGGCGAATTGGCAAGCCCCAATTAATTGGTCTGCCGATATCTTACTGACGGATATTCAGCCAGGTATGCAATGGCAAGATGACGAAGGAAAAATCAGTGGTCGTTTGACCACTTCTGGTGCTTTGACAAACCAAGGTGGATGGAAAATAGCGGTTCCTAAGTTAGATATTAATGGTGTAGTACGTGACTATCCACTCAAGCTCTTGGGGCAACTGTCAGCCTCTGATGAAACTGGAACAGGGGACATCAAGGTGACCACGTCGGGGCTCGCTTTATCCCACGGGCCAAACTTTGTGAAGGCCAATGGTGTCATTGAACAAGCGTCGGATATGAAGGTAGAGGTTTCTTTTGCGGATATGTCGCTAACCGTGCCTAATCTACGCGGTAACGTAAAAGGAAACCTAATATTAAAAGACAGTATCCAACAGCCTAGAATTGGTGTGATGCTTAAAGCGAGGGATGTCGGCTGGGGTAAAGATATCGATGCTAAAACTATTGATCTAGAGGGTGAGTTATCCCCGCTTACTCAAATCGCAGGTAACATAAAACTATCGGTATTTAATGCTCACTATCAGAATTACGTTATCGATCAGGTTTTGTTAAATACAAAAGGTAATGAGAAAAGTCATACGCTTAGCTTAGATGTCGTGTCGGACATCGTTTCCACCCAACTCAATCTCCACGGAGAGCTAGAACGTCTTCCAGAGCTTGTTTGGAAAGGCAATTTAGATGGGATGTTTATTAAATCCAAGCAAGGGGTATGGACATTAGAGGGCGCGACTCCAGTGGGGTACTCCGCTCAATCTCAGCAAGTTTTTGTTGCAGCTCACTGCTGGCAGCAAGAAGAGGCCTCAATTTGTTTGGATAGGGATATGAATGTTGGCCAAAAAGGTGAAGCCAAGGTTTCCATATCCAATATCGACTTTAGTCAGTTGCAATCTATTTTCCCTAAAAAGACAGAGCTTAAAGGCGATCTTAATCTTTCCGCTATGGCGAGTTGGGCTCCTGATACTCCACCAGCCCTCACAGTGGACCTTGGGATGGGGCTGGGCATGGTGAATGATCATGGTGCACATCCAATTCGCTTGGGCTGGGAGAGCGTTAGCTTAAAGGCGGCACTAAAAGATAATGTATTATCAACCAACTGGCTAATTGACTTGGCTGACAATGGACATTTTTCAGGTCATGCCAAGGTATTCAATGTTGTCGATACAAACAAGTCCTTGGATGGAGAACTACAATTGACTGAACTCAAATTGGATTTTCTAGAACCATTTTTGGGCGACTATAGTCAGTTTAAATCAACGCTTAATTCTCAATTGTCTTTCACAGGCCCAATAATGAAGCCCAAATTAAAAGGGCAGTTT
This sequence comes from Vibrio sp. Of14-4, assembly GCF_022347625.1. Taxonomy (NCBI): domain Bacteria; kingdom Pseudomonadati; phylum Pseudomonadota; class Gammaproteobacteria; order Vibrionales; family Vibrionaceae; genus Vibrio; species Vibrio sp. Of14-4. The sequence continues at coordinate 19,443 of NZ_JAKRGI010000025.1, forward strand.
GTGCTTGATGATCTCCTTCTAAAAGGCGAAGTAACCCCTGTAGAAATTGAGTCTGGAAATATTGATGTCAACTTTTCTGGATACGGTGCAAGCTTGACTGCAGCTGTTGATACGCCAGATGGACAGTTACAAGCGAAAGGAGAAGCCGATTGGCGAGATCTTAAAAAGTGGCAAACCAATCTGCGAGTGTTTGCTGATGAGCTTATGATAGATCTTCCTCCTATGGTGAAAGTCAAAGTTATACCTGATATGACAATATCAGCCTCGCCAAAACAAGCTCGCATCGAGGGTACGATAGCTTTGCCGTGGGGAAAGATTGTGGTTGAAGAGCTGCCTCCTAGTGCTATTGGCGTGTCTAAAGATCAAGTGCTCCTAAACGAACATTTAGAACCAGAAAGTATAGAGCCGACGATTCCGTTTAGTATCGAAACCAATGTTAATATTAGTATTGGCGACGAGCTTAAGTTGTCCGCGTTTGGTCTTGAAGGGGATTTGTCTGGAAACTTAAATGTCTCGCAGAGAGATAAAGGACCGTTTGTGACTGGAGAGGTAAATATTATAGATGGCTCTTATCGCTCTTTTGGTCAGGATTTGATCATCCAACAAGGAAAGATTTTGATGAATGGGCCTGTTGATCAGCCTTTTGTGCAAATCACCGCGATACGTAACCCAGATAACACTCAAGACGATTACACTGCTGGAATTAAGGTGATAGGTCCGGTTGATGAGCCAAGCGTGACGATATTTTCAGAACCAAGCTTGCCACAAGCAAATGCATTATCATACTTACTACGTGGTCGAGATATTGATGGAGAGTCTGGCGGTAATTCCGTGACCTCCACTTTAATTGGTCTCAGCTTGGCTAAGAGTGGTCGAGTGGTGGGTGAGATCGGTGAAGCATTTGGTGTTCAGGATCTGCAACTTGACACAGCAGGTGCAGGAGACGAATCACAAGTCACGGTTAGTGGCTATGTGCTTCCTGGTCTACAAGTTAAATACGGTGTGGGTATTTTCGATTCTGTTGGAGAATTCACGGTTCGCTATCGTTTGATGCAAGATCTGTACGTTGAAGCGATATCTGGGTTAGATAGTGCGGTTGAGTTACTTTACCAGTTTGAGTTTAATTAATAAGTGAGATTGCAGGATGCAACATTTAGTTTTTGTCTATGGCACATTGAGGCAAGGAGAAAGAAATCATAATTATCTTTCAGGGAATCAATGTTTAGGCCAGTGTGAGACCTTTCCTCATTACGCCCTCTATGATCTTGGCTCATACCCTGCAGTAGTCGAAGGTCATGATTCTATCTTAGGTGAAGTGTACCTTATTGATGATCAAACGCTTAGCCATTTGGATCAATTAGAAGATGTGCCAGTTGAATACCGTCGCGATCAGATTGAAACTCCCTTTGGTCAAGCTTGGATATATATCTACCAAAACAGCAGTAAACTCGATACGCTCATTTCATCAGGAGATTGGTGCCAAAGGGTATAGTCTTGTTAAAAAAGAGCCCAAGAGGCTCTTTTACCAAAATTACTTTTGTGCGCGTTGGTAAGATTCGAGGATCTCTTTTCTTGCTGATTCGACATCTTCCCAACCGTCTACCTTGACCCATTTTCCAGATTCAAGCTCTTTGTAGCGTTCAAAGAAGTGGGTGATTTGTGCTTTAAGCAGTTCAGGTAAGTCTTGAACATCTTGAATATGATCATATTCTTTAGACAGTTTGCTATGCGGCACAGCGACCACTTTGGCATCTTCGCCAGACTCATCTGTCATTTTCAAAACACCGACAGGGCGGCAGCGAATAACAGACCCCGGCATTAAAGGGTGTGGTGTTGGAACTAGTACATCAACTGGGTCACCGTCGAGTGACAATGTGTGGTTAACGTAACCATAGTTACAGGGGTAAAACATAGGTGCAGACATAAAACGGTCGACAAATACAGCCCCTGATTCTTTGTCTACTTCATATTTGATTGGATCTGCGTTAGCTGGGATTTCAATCACCACGTAGATATCATCTGGAAGCGATTTGCCTGCCGGCACGTTATTTAAACTCATTTAGGTAGTTCCTTGTTTGTACTGACTTCTTCTAGGATCGGTTTTTTTACTGCAAAGCGTCGCTTAAAACCTTAAGGTGAGCCTTTGGAAGTACTGGGCTATATAAGATCGCAATACCTTACTGCTAAACTCGGTTTTTTGTAAACTGGATAAGGCGAGATTTGGTTCAAGAAAATGTTAAAAAGGCGCTAACTAGCGCCTTTTAGTTTAATCTTCTGGGTAATTGAGTAAAAATTCTTCTACTTTCTTAACCATGTTTTTAGAACCGACAAAGAAAGGTACACGTTGGTGTAATTCTGTTGGTTTTAGATCCATGATTCGATTTTGTCCATCTGATGCTGTGCCACCAGCTTGCTCAATAATATAAGCCATAGGGTTGCACTCGTAGAGTAGGCGCAATTTGCCATTAGGGTGGCTTTGAGTACTTGGGTACAAGTAAATTCCGCCCTTGAGCAGATTTCGATGGAAGTCTGCGACTAGCGATCCAATATAGCGAGAAGTGTAGGGCCTGTGTTCAGTTGGCTCGTTTTCTTGGCAATACTTAATGTATTTTTTTACGCCCATAGGGAAGCGAATGTAGTTACCCTCATTGATCGAGTAGATGGTTCCACCATCAGGTATCATCATATTCTCATGGGAGAGGCAAAAGGTACCTAAAGAAGGGTCATAGGTAAAACCGTTGACTCCTTTGCCCGTTGTGTACACCAGCATGGTGGATGAACCATAAATAACGTAACCAGCGGCCACTTGTTTATGTCCGGGTTGAAGGAAATCTTCCTGAGTTGGTGGTGTACCAATAGGAGAAACGCGACGATAGATAGAGAATATGGTACCAACAGAGACATTAACATCGATATTGGATGAACCATCAAGAGGATCCATAAGGACCACATACTTAGCATTTTTGTTGAGCTCTTTATTAAAAGCTACTGCTTCATCTTCCTCTTCACTTGCTACGCCACAAACTTGATCTCTGGCTTCTAACGCTGCTTTGAACTTATCGTTCGCGTAGACATCGAGTTTTTGCTGGTCCTCACCTTGGATATTCTCACTTCCAACGGCACCTGTAATATCGCCTAGACCAGCGGCGTTAATTTCACGGTTAACAATTTTGGCTGCAAGACGGATTGATGAAAGTAGAGATGACAAGTCACCGCTAGCGTGGGGGAAGTCCGCTTGTTTCTCGACGATAAACTCGCCAAGCGTGCGCATACCAGACATGGTTTTTCCTTTAAGTCGCTTCAATAGTAGGGTATTGGCTTTGGTGTTCTCTAACGGAGCACTCTATTGCCAAGCCTTATTCTAAAAGCTATTTCTTTTTATTGGTAATAAACTAATTGACCGAGATCTCGTTTTATCAGTTATGTAACAAAACTTTTCTCTCTAGTTTGCCAAAGTGTTTATTTTTGTTTTCATTATTCTGGATAAAAGTGATTCATTTCTGGTTTTGGTATGCTTGCTTGCTTATAGTTGTGGTTTTTCAACCAAAACCTAACCAAAGATTTTCGCATTTACGCGTATAATCACCATAATATCTAGTCAACTCTAACCTGGGGAGAAGGTTGTAGATGCATATTCATATCTTGGGGATTTGTGGCACTTTTATGGGCGGAGCTGCGGTTTTGGCTCGTCAGTTAGGCCACAAAGTTACTGGCAGTGATGCAAATGTTTACCCGCCGATGAGTACTTTACTTGAATCTCAGGGTATCGATATCATTGAAGGTTTTGATCCTTCTCAGCTTGAGCCCGCTCCCGATCTTGTTGTGATTGGTAATGCGATGAGCCGTGGCAACCCTTGTGTCGAACATGTTCTCAATAGCAATATGCGTTACACATCAGGCCCTCAGTGGTTGCAGGAGTTTCTTCTTCATGACCGCTGGGTGCTTGCGGTGTCTGGGACTCATGGCAAAACCACGACTTCAAGCATGTTGGCGTGGATTTTAGAAGAGTGCGGTTATCAACCCGGATTCTTGGTTGGAGGAGTATTAGGAAACTTTGGTGTCTCGGCCCGTTTGGGCGAAAGTATGTTTTTTGTCGTTGAAGCCGATGAATATGACAGCGCTTTTTTCGATAAGCGGTCGAAGTTTGTCCATTATCACCCTCGCACCTTGGTGATCAACAATCTTGAATTCGATCATGCCGACATATTCGATGATCTTGAAGCGATCAAGCGGCAATTCCATCATTTAGTCAGAACGGTTCCAGGCAATGGACGTATTCTTGTACCGCAAAATACAGACATTGATGATGTACTTGAGCGTGGATGCTGGAGTGAAAAAGAAGTCACAGGTTTGCAAGGTGACTGGCGAGCAGAAAAAATGCTGGCAGACGGCTCTCAATTTAAGGTGCTTTTCCAAGGTGTGGAGTCTGGTGTGGTTAAATGGGACTTGGTCGGAGATCATAATGTTGACAATGCTCTAATGGCGATTGCTGCTGCTCGCCATGTTGGCGTTGTACCAGAGCTCGCATGTCAGGCACTGGCTAAATTTGTTAATACTCGACGCAGACTGGAGCTAAAAGGCGAGGTCAATAAAGTTCGAGTCTATGATGATTTTGCTCACCACCCAACAGCGATTGAACTTACTCTTGGTGGATTACGTAACAAGGTTGGCAGTCAGCGTATTTTTGCTGTGCTCGAGCCGCGCAGTGCTACGATGAAAAAAGGCGTGCATAAAGATACACTGGCTGCTTCACTCGACCAAGCTGATGAGGTCTTCTTATATCAACCAGACAATATTGATTGGTCTGTTGCCGATATTGCAGAGCAATGTAACCAGCCTGCATATACGTCAAACAGTGTCGATACTATAGTTGATATGGTTATAGAGCGAAGTATGCCAGGCGATCAAATCCTAGTAATGAGTAACGGCGGTTTTGAAGGCATACAAGAAAAGTTGTTGGCCAAACTTGCCGAGTAAATGAACCTAGTAGTATGAATCAAATAAACAATAAAGCGATAACATTAGCCTTTACAGGTGCATCGGGAGCGCCATACGGATTGAGGCTTCTGCAATGCTTACTAGCCGCAGAGTATCAGGTTCACTTGCTGATATCTTCTGCAGCGAGAGTGGTGCTTGCCACTGAGCACGATATGAAACTGCCCGGCAACCCTCAAGCTATCCAAGCAACCTTGGTGGAATACCTTGGTTGCGATCCTGAACAATTGCATGTCTATGGTAAAGATGATTGGTTTTCACCTGTGGCATCAGGTTCTGCTGCGCCGAAACAGATGGTGGTTTGTCCTTGTTCTTCAGGCAGTGTTGCAGCAATTGCTCATGGAATGTCAGATAATCTTATTGAGCGAGCGGCAGATGTGGTCATAAAAGAGCGCGGCCAATTACTCTTGGTTGTGCGAGAAACACCGTTTTCGACTTTGCATTTGGAAAATATGCTCAAACTCTCTCAAATGGGCGTCACTATCATGCCAGCAGCACCTGGCTTTTATCATCAACCGTCTTCAATTGAAGATTTGGTGGATTTTATGGTTGCTCGAGTCTTGGATCATTTAGGTATAGAACAAAAGATGGTGCCACGCTGGGGATATGACTCTAGATAAATAACTCAATTCCCATTACAATTCGGTCAACACTCAACGGGGAGCTGGTTATCACTATTGGTGATAAGGCTGAGATAAGGTACTGCCTTGGACCCGTATACCTGAACCAGATAATACTGGCGTAGGAATTGAGTCAAAATATTTGTGATAAATGTTTGCTCAAACCTGTGCCGCTCAATCAAGGAGAGCGAGCAGTGAAAACCCTTCATAGCACTATGGCTTTAGCGCTATTTGCATCATTTTCTGCATCATCAGCGGATAATACATTAACCGTATATACCTATGATTCTTTTGCGGCTAAGTGGGGCCCTGGCCCTCAAATAGAGCAAGCATTTGAGGAAAAATGTCACTGCGACTTGAACTTTGTTGCTCTAGATGATGGCGTGTCAATTCTTAATCGCTTGCGTTTAGAAGGTAAAAATAGCAAAGCAGATATTGTACTCGGCTTAGATAAGAACTTAATGCCTGAAGCCAAGAAAACCGGTTTGCTTACTGAACATCAGGTTGATACCAAAACAGTCGACTTGCCTAATGGTTGGAGTGACTCAGTATTTCTGCCCTATGATTTTGGTTATTTTGCCTTTGTATATAACAAGGAAAAATTGTCAAAGCCTCCCCATAGTCTCAAAGAGCTAGTGGAATCTCGTGACGATCTTAAAGTTATCTACCAAGATCCGCGTACTTCAACGCCGGGTCAAGGCTTGATGTTATGGATGAAGTCTGTTTATGGCGATGCTGTCTCTCCTGCTTGGCAGCAGTTAGCGAAGAAAACAGTGACAGTGACGAAAGGGTGGTCTGAAGCCTATTCGCTATTTCTTGATGGTGAAGCCGATATGGTACTCTCGTATACCACATCTCCGGCTTATCACTTGATTGCTGAGAATGACGCAAAGTTTGCTGCTGCGGATTTTAGCGAAGGCCATTATACCCAAGTTGAAGTTGCCGCTAAGGTCAAATCATCAAAAAATCCTCAATTGTCTGACCAATTTATGGCCTTTATTTTGAGCGATGATTTTCAATCTCTGATGCCTACGGGTAACTGGATGTATCCGGTCACAGACGTCACTTTACCTGAGGGCTTTGACACTCTCACCATTCCCAATAAAGCACTGAGCTTGAATGAAGAAGAGGTGGCTCAAAACCGCAAGGCATGGATTAGAGAATGGCAAAGCGCTTTGACTTTCTAAGGGTACCTTTTGTATAAAATCCCCAAATTAGGACTCTGGGTCGCGATATGCATCGCGGCCTTTGTTATTTGTGCCATTGGCGCATTATTGTCTTTTACTCCTTCATTAGACGTGTCACAAATATGGTCTGACCCTTATTATCGACACGTCACTAAGTTCAGTTTCTATCAAGCTTCATTATCAACTTTGTTGAGTATTGGACTGGCTATTCCCGTTGCTCATGCTTTGTATCGAAATTCATTTGTTGGTAAGCAGTGGGTACTCAAGCTCTTTTCCTCCACTTTAGTATTGCCTGTGTTGGTTGGAATATTTGGCTTGGTGTCTATCTATGGCAATAAAGGCTTAATAGTTGAACTACTTGATTGGATTGGGTTTGCAGCGCCATTTTCTATTTACGGCCTTAAAGGCATTCTACTTGCCCATGTATTTTTTAATTTGCCCTACGCCAGTCGATTATTACTTATGGCACTAGAGTCTATTCCTTGTGAGCAGCACAAACTTTGTGCTCACCTTGGAATGACACATTGGCATAAATTTAAATGGATAGAATGGCCTAGGCTGCGTCAGCAGCTACCTCATGTACTTGGTCTGGTGTTTATGCTGTGTTTTACCAGTTTTGCGACTGTAATGGCACTGGGGGGAGGTCCCAAATCAACCACCATTGAATTGGCTATCTATCAGGCGATAAAGTTTGACTTTGACTTGCAAGCTGGAGCGATTTTGGCGTTATGGCAAATGCTTTTGTGCAGCCTTATTGCTTTCGCTGTGCATCGCTTGGCAAGGCCTATTTCGGTGACAGCTTCGACGCAAATTAGCGACCATTTCTCTCTATCCGCTTCGTGGAGATCTCGCATATGGGATGGCTTTTGGATTATCTTTAGCCTTTTGTTGGTGATACCACCACTGTTTATGGTGGTGTGGAGTGGATTAAATGCCCAAGCGGTCAAGGTGCTTAGCGACCCAGCGTTTTGGAATGCTTTGTGGACATCGTGCAAGATAGCGCTGTTGGCAAGTGGTTTTGCTCTTTTCGTTGGCATTGCTATTTTGTTGACCAGTCGACGTCTGAGGTTGAATACCAAAGCCCGTTTTGCTGATCAAATTGAACTGATCGGAACCATTATTCTAGTCACACCAAGTTTGGTTATTGCGACTGGAGTGTTTTTATTACTGCGAAGTTTTACGGATGTTTTCAGCCTAGGTTTTGTGGTGGTGGTGATGGTTAACGCTTTGATGGGATTGCCCTATGTGATCAAAACCCTATCCCAACCTATGTTGCATATTGAGCAACAATATCAATATTTGTGTGCCAGCCTTGGTATCAAAGGTTGGCAACGTTTTCGATTGATTGAGTGGCGAGCACTGCGCAGGCCACTGGCTCATGCATTTGCTATCAGTTTTATGTTTGCGATCGGCGATCTTAGCGCTATTGCTTTGTTTGGCAGCCAAGAGTTTCGGACTTTACCGCTGTATTTGTTCCAATTATTAGGAAGCTATCAAATTGCAGCAGCAGCTGTGGTTTCTCTTACTCTGTTGATTTTGAGTCTAGGTTGCTTTGCTTTGATAGAAAGCTTGTTCAAAGCTAACTCTAAGGTGAAATATGCTCACGTTTAAAGATGTTTGTTACCATTACCAACAAGATACCTTCCTGTTTGAATTAGATATTCAGCAGGGAAGCCGAGTTGCTGTTATGGGCCCAAGTGGTGCTGGTAAATCAACCTTATTGGCTCTCGCAGCGGGTTTTATACAACCAAAAAGTGGTGAAATTGTTGCTAATGGAGAGGATATTGTAAAACTTGAACCTTATCAGCGGCCATTTGCATTCTTGTTTCAAGAGCATAATTTGTTCGCTCACCTTAGCGTAAGAGAGAATATCGGTTTAGGCTTACATCCTGGCTTGAAGCTGAGCCAAGAGCAGCGTTTTATGGTTGAGCAAGCCGCCAAGCAGGTTGGTATCGACGAGTATTTGGATCGTTTACCCGAGCAACTATCTGGTGGCCAGCGCCAGAGGGTGGCGTTAGCCCGATGCTTTGTCCAGCCTCATCCTATATGGCTTTTAGATGAGCCTTTTTCAGCATTAGATCCCATGTTACGTGAAGAAATGCTCGCATTGGTCAATAAACTTGCAACCGAACGCAATATTACCCTTGTGATGGTGACCCATCATCTCAGTGATGCTAGAGCCATAGGATCACATTTTGCCTATGTCGATAAAGGAAAAGTCTGGGCATCAGGCAATATTGAGGATTTAACGCCCGAGCATAAAGACCCAATATTGAGTGAGTTTGTTAAAGCAGGGCAGGGTTGAAGTACACAACTAGGGCTAGCGATTTAGCACGCTAGCCCTAACTATTTATCAAGTTTAATGCTAAGTTCGTGGAGTATTAAAACTCTTCATCGTGGAGTGCTTTGAGCACTTGGAATATCTCGCGGTACGCTTTAGCAGTCTTACCCGCACTCTTTTCTTTTACCGCTTGACGCGCTAACTGGCGTAGTCTCTGGCGATCGGCTTGTGGGTAAAGTTCCAGTACGTCAGCAATCGCGTCATCGCCTTCTGTTAGCATACGATCGCGAAGCTGCTCTAACTTATGTAAGGCAGCGGTTGCTTGCGAGTGCTTGTTACGTACTTTGTCTAATGCGGCTTGCAAAGGTTCTGGGTCTTCAAAGCGCATCAACTTGCCGATATATTGAAGCTGACGTCTGCGAGCCTCGTTTTTAAAACGTTGCGCATCTTTAATGGCGTCTGCCAAGTCTTCACTGAGCGGAAATTTTTCAAGTACAGAAGGCTTTAGATTCACTAATTCTTCGCCTAGCTTCTGCAACTCTTCCATGTCACGTTTCATCTCAGTCTTACTGACCCAAATGATTTCTTCCTCTTCTTCCCATGGCGCTTTTTGGTTCTTACGTGCCATTTTTCTGCCTTAATTTAACTGTCTATTTCTCTATTTTAACAAGAATCATGGGGAGAAAGCGAAATTCTTGTTATCCTAGGAAGAATATACCTAAAGCATGAAGAAAATATGGACGTAAAACAGCAAATTGCTCAGCAAAGCGTTGAGCTCGAAGCCGTGGTTGCAAAAGCACTCGAAATGGCTGCGCAAAAATCCGATGGTGCTGAAGTCGCGATCACAAAGAGCACTGGATTAAGTGTTTCTACTCGGATGTGTGAGGTAGAAAATGTTGAGTTTAACAGTGATGGTGCCTTAGGTATTACTGTGTTTAAAGGGCAGCGAAAGGGCAGCGCTTCGACATCTGATTTGAGTGAAAAGGCGATACAACAAACGGTTTTGGCGGCGCTTGATATCGCCAATTATACTTCCGAAGACCCTTACGCAGGCCCTGCGCCAAAAGAGCTGATGGTCAAAGAAATACCCGATCTTGATTTATTTCACCCTGATACTCCTGACCCTGATCAGGCAGCGCAAATTGCGATACGGGCTGAGCAGCAAGCGTTATCACACAGCGACAAAATCAAACAAAGTGATGGCGCCAGCTATGACAGTCACTATGGTCTAAAAGTCTATGGTAATAGCCATGGTGTGCTGGCGAGTTATGCATCAAGCCGTCACAGCACCAGCTGCTGTGTTATTGGTGAAGGCAAAAGTGGTGTGATGGAGCGTGATTACAGCTATACGGTTGCGCGCTGCAAAGACGACTTGTGGACGCCAGAATCGGTTGGCGAAAAAGCGGCAGAAAAGACAATTCGTCGTCTTGATGCGCAAAAGCTAAAAACGGGACAGTATCCGGTTATGTTTGCTGCCGACGTTGCGACTGGCTTGCTTGGTCATCTCGTGATGGCAATCAGTGGGGGAAATTTGTATCGCAAGTCTTCTTTCTTACTCGATCGTTTAGGTCAGCAGGTTTTACCTAACTGGTTCAATATTTCAGAAAAACCTCATGTGCTGAGAGGACTGGCTTCAAGCCCATTTGATAGCGAAGGTGTGATAACCCAAGATCGCGAAATTATCTCCGATGGTGTGCTATCGACCTATCTTTTGACCAGCTACGCGGCGCGCAAATTAGATATGACACCAACAGGTCATGCTGGTGGTATTCATAACTGGTACGTGCAATCAACGGGACAAGACTTTGAGCAAATGCTTAAAGAGTTAGGTACAGGCTTTTTGGTTACTGAAGTGATGGGGCAAGGTGTCAACATAGTCACTGGAGACTACTCTCGAGGAGCGGCAGGCTTTTGGGTAGAAAATGGTCAGATACAATATCCGGTTTCTGAAGTGACAATTGCCGGCAATCTTAGCTCTATGTTTGACAAAATCGCAGCAGTTGGCAGCGATATCGAAACACGCTCTCAAATTCAGACCGGTTCTATTTTGCTAGAAAGTATGAAAGTGGCAGGAGACTGATAGTCTATCGGATATATTATCCAGTGATAAAAAAGGGTTGAATGTTCAACCCTTTTTATTTCAAGTGAATTTATTCGAACAACTGACTATGCAGTCTTTGAATCGCGAGCTTAGAATCGGCTTCATTGACCAAAAAGCAAAGGTTATGTGGACTGGCTCCGTAACAAATCATTCTGAGATTAAAGTCTTCAAGCGTGCCAAAAACGTGCTTTGCATAGCCCTTACTTTCACTCATCTTGTTGCCAATTAAAGCCACCAGACACAAGTTATGTTCTACTTCAACACTGCATAATTCTTCAAGCTCTTCGCGTACATCTTGTGGCAGTTGAGGCGCACCTCCTGCGGTATCAGTTTGATCCAAAGTGAGACTCACACTGATTTCTGATGTGGTAATTAAATCAACCGAAATCTTATGTTTGGCCAAAATTTCAAACACCTTAGCCAAAAAGCCATAAGCATGAAACATACGTGCGCTGCGTAGCGTAACCATTGTTTGATTGCAGCGCAGAGCCAGTGCTCGAAATAAAGGCGAATCTTCTACTTGGTGGCGAATCCAAGTGCCACCTTGATCTGGCTGCTTGGATGAGCCTACAAATACGGGAATTTCATGACGAATTGCAGGCACTAACGTCGAAGGGTGGAGGATCTTAGCGCCAAAGTTGGCCATTTCCGACGCTTCGCTAAAACTTATCTCCGAGATAGGCGTTGCCTTAGGGGCAATGCGAGGATCAGTGGTGTAAATGCCCGGAACATCCGTCCAGATCTCAAGACCTTTAGCTTCCACGGCTTCTGCTATCAGTGCAGCGCTGTAGTCACTACCACCTCGGCCCAATGTGGTCGTATTGCCTTGCTCATCTGAGCCAATAAATCCTTGTGTAACAACGATGTGCTCTTGGCACAAAGGGACCAATTTTGACTGAGCAAGGCTGTAGATGGTGTCGAGTTCGGGTTCGGCTTTACCAAAGGCGCTGTCTGTTCGTAGCACCTCGCGAATATCAAATCTACGAGCATTAATACCACGTTCTTGCATGAGTTTAGTGAGAAGATGAGTAGACATTAACTCACCGCAAGCAACGAGATGATCGGTTAGCTTTTTACTCGGTTGAATAGAGGCGGCTTCAGCCAAACTAGTGACGGTATCAAGGATTTCATAGATGTCACTGGCGGTTTTGGTGGCATCGCCTAGCTGACTAAGTACGTTTTCGTGGATAGTGGCAAGTTGAGTGAGAAGCTGGCTTCGATGATCATTGTCTGATACGCCATTGGCCAATTCAACCAATAGATTGGTAACACCAGAACAGGCACTAATCACAACCAGCCTTGTATTTGGTCTTTGCTCGACAATCGCCGCGCAGCGACTCATGGCCTCAAAATTAGCCACACTGGTTCCACCAAACTTAGCAACATTAAAATTGCTCACAGTATTTCTCCCAAAACTTCCTGAAAATGAATAGTAATCCTTTGCTTGAAGAGAGAATGAGCGAGTCGAGGAGCTTATTATTAGGGCGACCTCAGAAGCTCTTCACCAGACTGAGCTGGTGACAGTTGATGGGACTCAACCCAAGTCAACCGACAGATCAAAACCACATTCTTGATCTACCTCGGCACTACTCCCCCTCAGTGTTATGTATTGGAGTTGTGGCTCCACAAAACACCTACCTGGGTAGTGCTCCTCTTCTGCAAAATGCATAAATACAGTGATAATAACCACCGTACCTCTTGCATTGAACGTGTTTATGAGCAGTTTGTCAACGGAAACTTTAGTTGGATAATCTCTAAAGTGGCGATGAAAACCGATAGGTTTTCTACTTATTCAAGTAACTAAAAATAGTCGTGCTAGGGCTGTGTTTATCGCTTGGAAAATAGTTGATTAACCATGACCAACCCAGCCTACCACTCGGCCAACGACTTCTCCCTGATCGATAGTTTCAAACTCTCGGTTTGCGGGAATAAATTTACCGCGATATTTACGTCTGAAGTGGAAAGTGCCACCTGCTTTAACTATCACTAAAGTGTTATCACTGGCCGATTTCATTGGCTCTACGATAATAAAGCAGCCAATAGGGTAATTGATGGCAAAGTCTGCAGAGATCATTGCAGCATCACGAACTCTGAGAGCGTAGCTTTCCGGTTTAGCGCCATTGGGGTAAAAGGTCGAACCTTGTGAATCTGGCTGCTCTTTTTCTATGTCTGCCCAACTTAGAATATTCACGCTTTTGGTGTGATAACCATGCATTTCTTCCGTTTCCATACGGGTCACGAACTCGCCCAGCGTAGTATCCATTTTTTCGAGCGCACGCACCAGCACTTGGGTGGGTAAGTCACCCTCTCCCTGCTCAAACCTTCCTATTGTTGCGCGGCTTGCGATACCGACAAAATCTTTTTGCTTTAATTTTTTCGATTTGCGTATTGCTGTAAAAACCTGATGTGCATCTGGCATATGCTTTACTCCTATTTTTGAATCTAAACGCCCAACTCAGTTGTTTTACTCTAGAAAAAGAGTCCAGTATGCCTCTGGTTTATCCCAGTGGTGCTGTTGTTATTTTTTCGCTCGATTATAAAGCATCTTAGAGTAATAAGAATGCTTTTAGAGTTTTTTTACAGATAAAATCACTTTATGACACAAAAATAGTGCTTTTGATATGCTTATTATCCGATTTTCCATAGTGATGCTAAGGGTTATAACTGTGTTTTATTTGTTCTATTGCCTATAGATATTGCTATATAAAGAGTTATTATCATCTAGTTTACTTTATCTTAGCTGTTCAAAACAAAAAACAATGCAATAAAAGGCTCAAATTTGAGTTGTTTTGTTGATTTATTGATTTTTTGGATCTAATAATGACCCCCTATTGGTTCTTTGGTTTTTGTTTGTGCTCTTAATAGACAGATTCCATATTCAGTAAGGGGGAGTAACTTGACTAATTATGACCAACAGCAACTAGAGGAAACTCGTGCTTTGATTGCGCAGGCGCTGGCCATTTATCAACCACAAAGATCAAGTGCTGGCTTTGATGGTGCTATGTATAATATCGAGCGGCGTCCTGGTTCAAGAAGGCAGGGTGAACGTATAACAGATCCACTACACATCAAAGCCTCTCGTTCCAATAAGAGCGCACGGCTGAACTGTTCAGATGATGTGTTTGAGCACTTAAGGGTGCAGAGAGTTCTCAAGTCATTGCCTTCGCATCTAGCTAAGTGGTTGATCTATAAGTACGGTGAAAGTGCGGCTGATAGTCTAGTTCCAGAGTTAGTTAGCATAGTTGAAGGAGAGCTACCTATAGAAAATTGCCGTAAGCCAACTAAAGCTAAGATTAGGAATATGGTCTTTGAGCGTTTGACACGGCGTGAGTTTGTTGACTGTTTGCAACGTAATTTATTTGAAGCAATTGGTGTTAAAAAGCAGACATACTTTCAGTGTTATGCCAAGCATAACGATAGTATCACTGATCGGTTTCAAGCTCTCGATGAGCTATCGTTACGGACTTTTCAACGACAATTTTCGAATCATTAACTTGGCACTAGTGTGTATAAAACGAAAAAAGACTCATATGTGAGTCTTTTTTTGTTGCATTACCCTGACCTTGCATGATAGTATTTTGTCATCGTCGAAGAATTGTTAAGTTTTCACGATGACCAATCTAAACTGGCCAAGCCCCTCTTATCCATATGAGGGGCTTTTTTGTGAGCATTGCAAATAGATAACTGCATGGAGTTCTTAACTCTCTCTTTTATTTAATAGATAAGAGCTATTGTTTAAGTTAGGTTAGGCTGCTATCCCTTACAATGAGAATCAAGTATCAGTGTGGTATCTATGTCCGAGCCTGCGCTATCTAGTGTGAATTCATAATACTGATAGTCAAAACTAACTGTGGAAAGATTAGGTTTCTCTATTTTTATTTAAGGCTTTTACGTATTTATTTGGAGTTATTTTTGAATTAAAAACAAAAAAAGCTCAAATATGAGTAATTTGTTGTTGCATTATCCTGACCTTGCATGATAGTATTTTGTCATCGTCGAAGATTTCCTTAGTTATCACCATAACTAGACAAGACTTATCGACTTAAGTAAGCCCCTCTCGCCGCAGAGGGGCTTTTTTATCGGTATCGCTTTAATCACCACTCACACCCTTAAGTTGTAATTTATGTTAACGAATGATGAAGAGACCAATGGCTTTTGGCTGTTTGTTGCCGTTTTTATCATTGCGAGATTAGGCGTGATGTTAAAAAAGTCAGAGAAAATCTCACCTAAGATATTTTTTGCAGAAGTGTTTATTGCTTTAGCAATGGCATTTGGGGCGTGGCACTTAGGTTTGATGCAAGGAATGACATACAGCCAAATTGTTGTTTATGGCCTTTTCGGGGCGCTTGGGCATGTTCACATCATTAGATTTACTGTTCAACAAGCCTTTCGGAAAGATGTTTAACTTTTTTATGGAGCCCAAAAATCAAGGTAGATCTCACTACCTATCAATTGGATCCTAATCACTAGGAGCTGAATCAATGGAGCATGGCGCTTTGTCCTCACCACATCTTAAAGAAGCCTGTTTTCTCGTAGGAAAAGCATTTGGAGTTCGTAATTTAGGACACTTTCTGTATGAAATTACTCAAGTTGAGTCAAAGTCAGGTCAAAGAAAAAGTAAGTTTGGTGGGGTTTGTTCAATCTCTCACTATCAATTTGGATTAATGCAACAACACCACAGATTTTACCATCATCGTAAAGTGATTCTCAACTCGCTGGGTATCGACTTGAAGTCGATTAATTTTGCTCATTTATCCAATAACCCTCATCTCTCTTTGATCATAGTCGCCGCATGGTTGCTGGCGAATATCGAACGAGTGCCGAAAAGACGCTTGGACAGGGCTAGGTTATTTTCCAAGTGGTGGAGAGCGATGCCTTGTAGTGAATACATGGAAAAAACCTGTGATTTTCAGCTGGTTTGATCAATCTGGGTTTTGAATATTAACTGCGAAAGCGCCTGCGATAACGGCGCTTTTTTTATCTGTTGAAGTGAGGCATTGAAAATGAACGACATTTCTGACCTTGGTAATTATCTTGAGCGGCTTAACGCACTGCTTACCACCACCCTTGGGCAAAGCGTAAAGGTGCAATACTCAGAGGCACCAGACAGCCAACAAGTGAATAAGCCAATTGTTAGCTTGCCGCTGCCAAGTATCGAGCAATGCAATTACTTAGCCGATGACCGTTACCAGCATCTACTCAAAGTGACAATATTGATTAAGCCAGCTGTGAATCACGCCAATTCTACCCTCGCAGTGGCTAACGTGGCACACAAGATAATCACCTTATTAACTGGCCAGCTTTTTTTAGATCCTGCGCAAATGGGCAATAACGACGATGGCGAGAGTATGGCGCTTGACGCGGAGCTTGATTGCCTAGATGAGCCGCAAGCAATCAACGCAAAGCCCTTAGATTTAAGCTCGGAAATGATGGGCTATGCGATTCGATTTACACAAAAGGTCCGTTATGGAAGCCCGCAGCAGGAAACCTTCTGGGTTAAGTCATTAAACATCAAAGAAAGCAAAGGTGATGAGAAGGTGATCTATGAATTTGAACCAAGCAATACTTGATCTCATTGGCCGTGTGAACGGTTTAGAGCGCCAGCTTAGAAACCTTATTAGGCTCGGGCGGGTAAAGTCAGTATCCGGCGCAAAAGCTGTGATTGATTATGCGCCCAATAATGAGGATGACTATCTTTCACCGCCTATTCAGTGGGTGGCTTTTGAAGCAGGTGAGGTAATTAAATGGCGAGCGCCAAGTATTGGTGAACAAGTCATGGTGCTCAATTTATCTGGCGGTGTTGATGAAGCACACGCGATCGCTTTACCAGCGGCCTATTGCAGCGACTTCTGCCCCCAAGAAACGGATCCACGCAAAACCACGTTAAGCATTCTTGATGTGTTTAAAGTCACCGCAGATTTTGCGGGTAATTACTTGGTTGAAGCCGATAGCTCGGTCAAGTTTGTCACGCCGTCTTTCTCTGTCGATGCCTCAGAAGTTATTTCAATGCAGACCAAACAATATAACCGAAGTGCGAACACGGCTAACACCAAGGGCACTCAGTCACAAGAGGGCAATGTCAGCATCAAAGGCTCGCTTGATGTGAGTGACCAAATCAAAACGCCAGCCCTAGTGAGTTACGCACCGGGTGCGTTCTCCCTTGCAGGCAACGGTGCCAACTTCTCTGACGCTGTGATCGCCAATGTGAAATTTAGTACCCATCGCCACAAAGTAAACCGTGAAGGCTCGCCAACCGAGGTTCCTATTAATTAAGAGGTTATTATGCAACAAGGTATCGATCCTACTACAGGCCTAACCGTACGGGGCGCCAAGCAAGCAGAGTGCCGATTATTCAAAGCAATCACCACTCAGCTAGGTTCAAGAGAAAAACGGCGCGATGTCGGCGGCGAGTTTCGAAAACTTATGGGCCTTGCCAATGAGCACAATCGCATGCAAGCCATTAACCGCATTCACCGAATTATGGCTAATCCTGCCAATGATTTATCAGACATAGTTAACCCAAAAGTTGACATTCGAATACATGGGGCGGGCTTTCTGACCCGTATTAATTACACATACGACGGACAAAAACAGGTGTTGGAGCTATGAGTAAAATAAAAATCCCACAAATATTGACCGTTGAAAAATTTGAAGACATGCGCGAGCGGTTTATTAATGACTTTTTTCTTCCACATGCACAAAAGGAAGTGGGTAATGAAAATGCGCGTAATTTAACCGCGGGGCTGCGCAGCCCCAACGAGTCTGCTGCTCTTTTGCTTGATGCCATGATTTTATTTCGCCAACAAGAAACCCGTAACGATAACTACAAATACTTACAACACTTTGCAAAAACTGTTACTGACTCGGAAATGGTGGATGTGGTGGTTTCCCGCTTGGGTTTGAAACGTCAAGTTATTAAAGCTGGGGATGACACGGTCTCGCCTAACATTCCTGCTGTAAAGGAATCGGATGCCTCGTTACTGCATCGCTACAGCTTAGCACCCTATGGTTTGGCGACCACAGGAACCCGAAGTGGCTATAAATTCCATGCCATGACGCTGGGAGCGCGCCCTTTGATTACGATTTCTAGCGAGTCGGATAATGTGGTGACTCAACGCTTTGAGTTCGCGCCAACCGAGGGTGTGATTCGGCCTAAAGATGCTAAAGCACGGATGCTCAAAAAAAATTCAGGGGAAGTGGAAATATGCATACTCTCGCCTGAAGGCAATGGTCAAGCGAGCCAAACACTGCAAGATGCGGTGTTAGAATATTGTCGCCGCCCTGATATTGCCCAAGAGTCTGATCATATTAGCGTGCGCTCAGCCAGCATCAAGCCCTACAAGATTGTAATTGAGGCATGGGAAGAAACCGCGCCTACCCGTTTAATTGACGAAAAGGCGTTAGAGCAAGCGCTTAGAGATTACGCTGAGCAGCAGCATAAACTTGGCGAAAAAATCCAGCGCTCGCGGATAAGCCAAATTGCGCACAACCATAACGCCACCAAGCTCAACATTCTGCAGCCATCAGCCGATCTGGTGTGTGAATGGTTTGAAGCGCCGTATTGTCAGGAGGTGGACGTGCATGTCAAAGCCAATCGATGAGCAGACTCTTTTACCCGACAACCGCACCTCTTTTGAGCGTAGCTTTGAAGAGGGGTTTAAAAAACTGGTTAAAAGCCCTGAGGTATTAGTCGCTATTGTAGACCCTTGCATCTTAGGTAAAGAAACTCTGTCCAACTTTGAAGAGTGGTTTAAAACTCAGTTTAAAACTCAGGTTGAAATTAGAGAAAAAACTGAGAATAAATGCCCAGAGGTATTAGCCGTTATTGCAGACCCTTCTACCTCAAGCAAAGAAAATTTGCCCAGCTTTGAAGGGGTGGTTAAAACTCTGCTTAAAAGCCCGGAGGTATTGACCGTTCTTGCAGACCCTTGCGCTACAATCAAAGACATTCTGCTCAGCTTTGAAGGTGGGATTAAAACCCTGTTTGAAAGACCAGACGTAATAGCTGCTATTGCAGCACCTAGTCCCCCTAATAAAGAAAGTCTGCCCAGATTTGAAGAAGGGATTAAAACACTGGTTAAAGAGCTGGTTAAAAAACTGGTTAAAAGCACAGATGTGCTAGCCGCCATCGCAGACCCTTGCACCACCAGCCAAGAGATTCTGCCCATCATCGCCTCGGAGCGTGGAGTGAATGATTGGTTTTTTAGTGATACGGAAAAGCAAAAACGCGCGATAACCAGAGTCTCTTATTCGGTGCATCAAACCAGTGGGACCAATGCGGGGATTGAGCTGGCGCTGGAGGCGGTGGATTACTCTGCCAAGATTGAACATTGGACCAAGGTGCAAGGCGGTTTGCCCTACACGGTTTATGTTACGGCGCGGGCTAACACCAATCAAAATGTCACCAAAGAGCGGGCGCACCGCCTTATTGAGCGGCTAAACCATGTTAAATCTGAGCGTGATACGGTCGATTTGACCTTAGCTTACGATGTTGAACAAAAATTTAGAGTTCAGGCGGCGGTGTTGCCGAGAGTTAATATTCAGCCGACCAAAGCCCAAGTTAAGCTATGGCCAATAAGCACCAGTGGACGCGTTTCACTTGGCGCGGCTGGCGGTGCGCCCATTTCGGTTAGCCCCCTCTTGGTCAAAGCCAAGCTGGCTCAAACTAAGTTAAGCGGCAATGACTACTTGGGTTCAGCCCTTGGTCTTCACCCCCTATCTGTTAGCCCTATTTATATCACTGCGAGAACGCCATGACACTAGCCGTAACCATTACCGAGCACGGGTTAGCTGAATGTATCAGCGCCAAAGAAAAAGGATTGCATGCCAAGATCGAATGGATCTCGGCAGGCGATAGGGCCTATAGCCCAAGCCCAACCCAAACCAAGCTGCGCCGCGAAAAGCAGCGGGTAAAGATATCAGAGTACAAAGACACAGGTGATACCTCACTGCAATGCACCGCTAAATTTGCCGGTGATTCAGAATTTGCCATTCGAGAGATAGGCATTTGGTTAGCAAGTGGCACCTTACTTGGCGTGATTTCAGCGCCGGATAGAACCCTGAACTATAAAGCGGCCAAAGCCCAGGTGATCATTCCGTTTACCATGGACCTATCTGTACTGCCAACCGATTCGGTGCAGGTATCGGTTGGGGTGGAAAACCTTAATATTTTGATTGATAGCGAGATGATGAAAGATGCACTGGCGTTTATGCGCTCACAAGCGGTGCAAACTCAGCAATCTCATATGCTAATGCAACAAGCAGAGCGATTAAGACAACTGGAGACACACTAATGTCTGAAATTTTAAACCAATTGCAAGAGGTCAAACTGGCGGCGCAAGCCCAAACCGAGGCCAGTCAGGCGCAAACCACCGAAGTGGCCAATAAAATGGGTCACATTGACCAAACACTGCAACAAGCCAAACAAAGTTTTGATGCATGGAAATCGAGCACCAAAGCAGAAGAGATTGAAGGCCAAGGCCGATATGTGAAGGAACTCTTTGTTGATGGCGATAAAGATACCTTTTATCCGGTGTATTTCAAGATGCCTGCTGAGGAAGAAACTACTATTCAGATTCTTCGGCATTATCAATGGAATAGTGCTGATGGAAAGTTAGGTACACCAAGTGATTTTAATGACACTCATGTGGCCGCAGCTTTGGTGGTGCTTAAAGGGAAAGATTATCCTTGGAGTGGCAATGCCAACTACTTGCGTACTGTAGTGAATCGCCAGCGTTATCGCCAATGTGTGGCCAAAGTAGGTTTTTATGCTTGGTGTGAGGCCCAAAAGAAGGACTCAGACGGACCTGACTCAATGTACAACAAATCCAAAGTGGGTTATGAAGCAAGAACTCGGTCCGGTTTTATGCTTCGAGGCGGCAAGCTCCGCTACCAAATCTTCTCAAATAAACCTATTAAGTTTTATTTATATCAAAATGATGGAGAAGAGATTTATTCCCGTTCGGGCCGCGAAAATGTCAAATGGCTATCGAAAACGGTGTCTTTGGCAGAAGCTGAAGCAGGAGACTCGAACAATAATGTCCCACTTAACTACACAAGTTACGGTAAGGCTCAACCCGCCCCTTCATCATTAGAAGCTATGCAGTCAAGGGAAAAATAACACTATGATCAAACAACTTAACTTTCGCGGTGAAACACTTATTAATGTTCCCGCTGATATGCACATACTACTTGAAATGGGTTTATCTAAAGCCGAAGCAGAGCAAGCCCTTGGCGCTTATCAAGCAGAAAAAGAGCTTGAGAAAATACGCGCTTATCGTGCGCCGTTGCTGATTGAAGCGGATCACTTGGTCAATATTGCGTTGGATAAAGGCCTTGATATTAAGCCTGCACGCGACTATCGCCAAGCGCTTAGAGACATTACCGACAAGGCACAAGTGTTTGCTGACGTAGAGTGGCCGACAAAGCCAACCGATGTACAACCAGGGAGAATAACGAATCTTTTGGTGAAAGTTGGCGCAGTAAAACCGGCGCAGTAAAACCCAGCGATACCAAGTAACACCTTGGTCGACATCCGCTTTTGATATGACGGGGATAACCCCAAGCTATTATCTCTATCTTCTCAATACTACCGCCGACGTTGGCCTAACGGCGGACATCAATCACAAGGTATTGAGCGCTTTCTTATAGCAAGAGGGTTATCCCTGTCTATCCACACTACCTATTTTTACTAAAGTGAGAATGCTATGACACTAGCTGTCACCATCACAGAGCAAGGGTTAGCTGAGTGTGTGAACAAGAAAACCAAAGGAATTCATGCTGAGATCAAATGGATTTCTGTTGGTGACCGAGACTACACACCTAGCGCGACTCAAACCAGCCTGCGCAATGAAAAGCAGCGGGTTGAAATTTCAGAATACAGGGACACAGGAGAAGCATCACTACAATGTACCGCCAAGTTTTCCGGCGATAGCGAATTTGCCATTCGGGAAATCGGGATCTGGTTATCAAGCGGCACCTTGCTCGGGGTTATCTCAGAAAAAGACAAAACCCTCAACTATAAAGCCACCAATGCACACGTTATTATCCCGTTTACCATGGACTTATCGGCGCTGCCGACCGATTCAGTCAAGGTCAATGTTGGGGTAGAGAATCTTAATATTCTCATCGATGAAGACTTCGCGGCGCTAAGCGCCAGTGTGGTCAATAATCAGGCTCAATCGTTAAAGCAAGAGCTGCGTATGCTTGAGTCAGAAAAGCAACGCGATGAGTTCGCTGGGCAAGTTAACCAAACGCTTGAAAATCAAACCACCCATTTGCGCAGTCTTGATAGCCAGCTAGAGCGCTTTCAAGCTCGTATCAATGCCGCTTTTACTGCGCTAAGCACAAGCTTAGTCAATATCCAAGCCAATGATATTCAGCGGCTGCTGGACTTGCTCGCAGCTAATAAAGAGTACAACCAGTTTACTTGTCATATGCATGAGCAGCTCGAAAGCCACTCAACAAAACTAGAATACCTCGCCGAAGACTTCTACAGGTCTCGTGAGTAATTAAACAATGATTTTACCAGTTTGGCCGAAGGCCATGTCTCGACTCAGCTGAGTGTCATTAAGCAAGAGCTGCGACTCAACGTATTAGAAAGTCGCATTAAATAACCACAAATAAGGAATATGATGGCCAATACAAGCGAAATAACCAACTTAATTAGCGAAACGACTAAATTAACCCAAATTGTGAGAGATAAAGTTTCAGATATCGATAATAAAGTCGCCAGCGCCGAGAGTGATTTTCAAAATTTTAGTCAAAGTGTGGTCGATAACACCGGCTTTACCGCGATGAATTACAACCATGACTTTTTAGACACCCATGAACTTGAAGCAAATGCTCATGGTCATAAAAACGTGTATCCCATAGGGATGGGGATAAATAAAGTGTTGCGTAACGACTGCTTTAAAACTGAAATCATTAAAGTACAAAGTGGTGTTAGCCCAGAAAGCCGCGATGAAGAAGCGAAAAAGCTCCTTGACTTTATGGGTATCACACGAGGACGTTTGCACTTTAGCCGAAGTTTCAATATATTAAAAATGACGGTGCTCGATACATCATTTCAAGATAAGCTACATTTCGACTTTTACATTCCCGATCGACACATAAAGTATAGCCCATCGGTTACCTTTATGGCGTACGCCAAAATTAAAGGTACCTCGAAAGTCAAGTGGTTAAATGTCAAACAAAAAGATGAATGGCAGCAAATAATAGAACATAGATCAAGCGATGACCCTGGTTATTACACAAATATCGACCATGATTTTGCTGATGCCAGTGTGGGTGATGTACTTTATTTGGCCCTGCCGACCATTTGTACTGGGTACTTTCCAGAATCAAAAAAACACGGCGTGCTATACAGCCCGAAAACCGAGTTGATCCGTAAAATCAATAAACTTCACCCAGCATAAGGAAAATATGTAATGACAATGTTAGTTGTAACTCACCGTGGCCTTGTGGCAGAAGATTGGGTTGAATCGATTGAAAAGCGCGATCAGCTTATGTTTGAAGCCGATAAGCTGGTTAATACCGCTTTAGATAATGGCCTCGATGCTGCGCCGTTTCGCAAATATCGCCAAGAATTGCGCGATATTCCTCAAACCTTTACTGATGCTAAAGAGATTATCTGGCCGCAAAAACCCACGCTAGAGTAAATATAAACCTATGACCGCGTTAAGCGGTTTTTTTATATCTAACTATCAACTTTGGCCCTGCACTTTTGCAGGGCTTTTTATATGGAGCAAATGCCAATGGCAAGCAAAAAAGCCTCAACCTCTCGCGCTAAGGGAGAAAACGATCCGCGTGATTACCGAATGCTGGTGGAAAAGCGCATTCTTCAACGCTGGCGCGAGCCCGGTGAGATCATCAGTTTGATGCCTTCTCAAGCTGAATACCACCTAATGAATAATACCCTTGAATTAAACGAAGAGAGTAAATAATGGCAACGATAACCACACAAACTCATAACGGGATTTCTCTAGAAGTGAGTGAACCGCTAGGCCCTATGGGCGGTGTAGATAATCAGCTTGGTGGCTTTATTGGCACGACCAAACACAAGAGTGAAAACGTTAGCTATGGCGAGCCAGTGAAAATTCGCACCCTTGCTGACTTAGCACTGATTGATACAAGAGAAAAGCCAGCTGGCGTTTTGTATAACAGCGTCAAGTATTTTCTAGAAGTGGCTCAGGTGCCATGTTACGTCATTCTTTGCCCAGAAGGTACAAACGAAGCAAAAACCCTTGAAAATGTGATCGGTGGTGTTTCACCGGAAGGTCGTTTAACAGGTATTCATGCCTTTAAAGCCTGTCCTGAAGCGCCAACCAATATTGCCGCGCCCGGTTTTTACAGTAAAGAGGAAGATACTGAACTGGCAATCGCTAATGCACTGGCTGGTGTTGCAGATCAGACTTACTGTGAAGCTTGGGTTGATGGCCCCAACACTAACACGGAAGCGGCGAAGGCGTTTGCTGCACGGCTTGGAGGGGACCAAAAGCGTGTATGGTGTTGTGATGTTAATGGTGAGCGCTGGGATCACGCTATTCCAGCGTCTGTGATTGGTATGGCGGCGCGATGCAGCGTTAAACCTTCTCAAACACCAAATGGTGCTTCGACGCCTTTGGATGATATTTCACGTATTGTCGGATACCGCGTGAATGATAAAAACAGTGAAGGGGTTGAGTTGAATAAGGTCGGGGTATCGGTGACGATTCGCGATCCCAATGGCGGCTTGATGTTCCTTGGCACTCGCACCGCTGATGGCAGTTTTGGCAATATCATTGGGATTGAAAACCAGTTGTGCCGCGAGCTCATTAAGTCGCACCGCGACACAATGAAATACAACCTAGACTTTGATTTCTTTAAACAGCGCATTGCTCAGTTAAGCAACTGGCTGTCAAGCCTACAAGCTGATGGCGAGATCATCGGCGCGCGATGCTATCTGCATGAAACTCGCAACAACTTGCAAAGATATAAAAACGGCGAATGGGTCTTGGTTATCGATTGGGGCGCCTATCGTCCAAATGAGCACTCAATTATTGAACTCAATCAAGACGATGAACTGCTTAAAGTATACGTCGACGACGCAATTAAAACATTCGGTTAATAAAGGTTAAATATGTCTAATAGAGTTACTCACGCGAGAAAACTAACGCTGCCAGGCGGTATTAAAATCACTAACAACATGGAAGAGTTCACGCCACCAAAATACACCAAGGTGTATGCGGATGTGCCGGGATCTTTTATGGGCAAGAAAGTGTGTGTTGGCTACGAAGCCTCTGAGTGGTCAGTCACCATTAAAGGTGAAATGGCTGCGGTAGTAAAAAGCGCACTAAAAGATGCAGATAAAACTGTCATCATCTACAACGAAAATGGTGTCAATAAACATAAACGTTATGACGCTGAGCACACAATGACAGGCGAAGTAGTAGTTGAATATGCCGCAAATAAGATGCGTGAGCAGCAAACGCTAACCCTAACGGGGCAAATCACTAAGCATTTGTGGAAAGAAAACGGTAACACGCTTGCCGACGTTGATATTGACAATGGTCGATACATCATAGGCGGTAAGCAATTTAACGTTTAATCCATTTATTTACCTGACTAAAGGCCGCCCATGGGTGGCCTTTTTTATACCAGAAAAGAGACACGAGCATGAGCCAGACTCACTATCTAGAACGCACTTTCACGCTTTTAAAGCCCGTTGCAGACCACCGCCAAGTCACAGTAAAACCTATGAGCCGTCAATCGAGCATGGAGATAGAACCTAAGGGAGACACTTTTACTCAAGAAGAGAAAGAAGCTTTAGTGATGGCCTCTACCGGTTTGAATCAAGAAGAGCTTGATGCCTTATCAAGTCCAGATTGGCTGACACTGTATAGTGCATCGTACGATTTTTATCATCAAACAGGCTACCAATTGGCGGGTGAAAAACAAGCTGATACCACCAAAGACGCGATCCTCTTTTTCAGTGGTGAGCGAAAAGTATCGTTAGAACTTCCTACGCTCAAACTATCCAAAATGGCCGATAAAATGAGTGATGATATCAAGCGTGCTTGCTTTATTTTGGCCAATCTGACTGAGCTAGAAGAAGCAGAGATCATGAACTTACCCCTGCCTGATTATCGCAGCCTTGTCAGTGCAGCCTCACATTTTTTAACCAAACCAGCGGCTTACTTTCAGTAAAGAGCGTTGAAACCATTTTAGATATTGTGCCCTTGGCGGGCTATTGCGCCACGGATGCACTTGAGTGGACAACGGAAATTGCCTTAAGGCGTTACGAGCTAGCTTTGGCTCATTTGGGGGTGAAGCGTGGATAAAAAAACACAACCTGGCATCACCATAAGCGCACAACAGGTGGTCGCTGGAATTGAAAAATTAGCAACAACTCAGCGTGGGTTACTTGACGCCCTTAAGCGAGTCCAGAAGGAATTTGAAGCTGGTGAAAAGCAAACGAGTCGATCCGAAGCATTAACTGATGACTATACTGCGGATTCATCACAGCAAATAGGGCTTGAGCTAACTCAGCTCAAACCATTGAATGAAAAACTGCAGTCGCTGGGCGTTAGCACGGGAAGCTTGGTTCAGGCAATAAAAACGGTTGAGTCGATAGTAAAACAGTCAAGCCTCAAGATTGGTCGAGATAAAAGTCGCCGTAGGAAAAATGCTGTAAAACATAGCTCAGAGCGAAGAGATACGAGTGCTTCGGCGATAGCCAATGGCCTTGAAGATACCGCTCAGCTAACGGGTTTTGCAAGCGATATGTTGGCGTCTTTGGGCATTGAGGAACTAGACTCAGTCACCCAAGGT
>NZ_JAKRGI010000026.1:0-44655 GCF_022347625.1 Vibrio sp. Of14-4
TTGCCCGGATAGCTCAGTCGGTAGAGCAGAGGATTGAAAATCCTCGTGTCGGTGGTTCGATTCCGCCTCCGGGCACCACAATTTATTTATTGTTGGTGTCTATTCACAAGCAATAACAAAATAAAATGTGCCGACTTAGCTCAGTAGGTAGAGCAACTGACTTGTAATCAGTAGGTCACCAGTTCGATTCCGGTAGTCGGCACCATTTATTCCCCCTTAGTTCAGTTGGTAGAACGGCGGACTGTTAATCCGTATGTCGCAGGTTCGAGTCCCGCAGGGGGAGCCATATTTAAGGTCAATGATTATTATCGTTGATAAAGTGCCGACTTAGCTCAGTAGGTAGAGCAACTGACTTGTAATCAGTAGGTCACCAGTTCGATTCCGGTAGTCGGCACCATATAATTCCCCCTTAGTTCAGTTGGTAGAACGGCGGACTGTTAATCCGTATGTCGCAGGTTCGAGTCCCGCAGGGGGAGCCACTTTTAAAAAAGCCTCATCATGTGATGAGGCTTTTTTTATACACTTAGCTCAATTATATCTTCTAGGGTTGGCAGACTATACCAACCCATATTAGAGTGACTAGTCAGTACCGCCGACCGTCAAGGAATCCAACTTAAGCGTTGGCTGCCCTACTCCGACAGGAACACTCTGCCCCGCTTTACCGCATACACCCACACCACGATCTATGCTCAAATCATTACCAACCATGGAAACTTGCTGCATGGCTTCGATACCTGATCCTATTAAGGTCGCTCCCTTAACTGGACGTGTGATTTTGCCCTTTTCGATAAGATAAGCTTCTGAGGTTGAGAATACGAATTTACCAGAGGTAATATCAACTTGTCCGCCACCAAAGTTAGGTGCGTACAACCCCTTCTCTACTGTAGAAATTATCTCTTCAGGAGCATGCTTGCCGGGCAGCATATAAGTGTTAGTCATACGAGGCATAGGTAGGTGCGCATAAGACTCGCGGCGTCCATTACCTGTCGGCTCTACGCCCATCAAGCGAGCATTATGTTTATCTTGCATATAGCCCTTCAATACACCATTTTCAATCAGGGTATTGTACTGACCAGCAACACCTTCATCATCAATGTTGAGTGAACCGCGGAGATCTTTCAAAGTCCCATCATCGACAATAGTGCAAAGCTCCGATGTTACCTTCTGCCCCACCTTACCACTAAAGACTGACGACTCTTTACGGTTAAAGTCCCCTTCTAATCCATGTCCAACAGCCTCATGCAATAACACACCAGGCCAGCCAGCTCCCAATACTACTGGCATAGCTCCAGCAGGCGCAGCGTCTGCTTCAAGGTTAACCAATGCCATGCGGATTGCCTCATCTGCATATTGATAAGCGACTTTACTGCCCTGTTCTTGAGTGAGGAAAAAGTCATAGTTAAAACGTCCACCACCACCAGCGCTGCCTCGTTCACGACGCTCGCCACGCTGGGCTAGGACACTGATTGATAGTCGAACCAATGGGCGAATATCACCGGCATATGTACCATCGGTTGCAGCAACAAGCATTTGTTCATGTACACCGCTAAGACTTATCGATACTTCTTTAATTAGAGGCTCTTTGGCTCGAATATAAGCATCCAATTCTTTGAGTAGCTGTGTTTTTTGTTGTTTTTGCCAACTTTCCAATGGGTTTACAGCATCATAAACCTGCTGACTTCTAATCGGTTGCAAAGGCTGAACTTGAGCGCTCTGACCTTGCTGAGCAATGCCTCTTGCCGCAAGAGCACTTTGTTTAAGTGCGTCTAGCTGGATTTGATCCGAATAGGCAAAGCCTGTTTTTTCACCTGCCACCGCTCTAACACCGACACCACGGTCGATATTAAAAGAGCCGTCTTTAATAATACTATCTTCAAGAACTAATGACTCATGCCAACTCGACTGAAAATAAATGTCGGCATAATCGATCTGACGCGTGGCAATACTTGCCAACGTTTGTTCTATGTCCTGTGCGGTCAGGCACCCTGAAGATAGCAATGCCTCTTCTACATGATTTATTGTCATAGTTAGCTCTTAAACATTTAAATGGGTTTCAAAGCGAATGTGCTTGAGTGTTGGCATCGCACAGCGCACTGCTTCAACTCGGTCTAAATCCAAGTCAACGACTAAATTGTCTGGAAGGTTACTTAAACTTGAAATAACCTCCCCCCATGGGGATATTACCATTGAGTGCCCCCAAGTTTCTCTACCACATGGATGAGTTCCAGTTTGATTGGACGCTATAATCCAGCTTTGAGTTTCAATTGCACGGGCACGTAGCAGTGACTCCCAATGCGCGGCACCCGTTACTGCCGTGAAGGCTGCTGGAACCAGTAAAACATTGGCTCCTCGCTGAGCTAATTCACTATATAAATGAGGAAAACGCACATCGTAGCAAATTGATAAACCTAGATGACCAACGGGAGTATTAACTGTGACTATTTGATCCCCTGGTGTGAATGTTTCGGATTCTCGGTAACGCTGGTGAGAGTCTGCAACATCAACATCAAACATATGCAACTTGTCATAGTATGACATTAACTCACCTTGGGAATTATATACCAAGGATGTCGTCGTTACTCCTTTTGCTCGGCGAATCGGCATACTCCCAATAACCAGAAAGGTCGCAGCAGACTTTGCTAACTGTGATAACTCTCTCTGAAGCACCCCTTCAGCCAATGGCTCTGCAACCTTATGATAATCGTCACGACTTCCAAAGACTAAGCTATTTTCAGGTGTAACAATGAGCTTTGCACCTTGTTCGGCCAACAATGTCGCCTGACGCTTAATATAGGCCAGATTCTCTTGAGGATCTGGCCCAGAAGTCATCTGAATAATTGCTATCTTGGGCATGATTTATTTTCCCTATTTAATCGCTTCACGCAGAGTTTCTGGTAACTCAAACTCTCCTTTACTCCTCGATAGTTCCTTAACTTCAGGGTTCTCAAGCGGCCCTTTAACTTCATAATTAACTTGGGTAAAGACTTCAACCACCGGAGATATCACCGTTGTGATAGCTAGAACATACAAAGCCGTTGTAGGTGTCACCGCAAATGCTGTAAGAACCGGAATACCCGAGGTAATATCGGGTACAAAATTAACTTCTGCATCGACGGTTTTAGAGTTAAGGTTCGCTAGACCTTTAATTGTCATTTCACCCGCCAAAGCATCCATTTTGATATCATTAGTAAGGAATATTCCATTTTTGATATCACCGCTTCCGGTTATGGAGTTGAATGCCATTCCGCCATCAAACACATCACTAAAGTCCAGCTGCATCTTACGTATGATGGAATCTAGACTGAACAAGCCTAAAAGCCTTGCCGCTCCAGAAGCTCCTGTCACTTGGCCTTTGCCTAACTTCATAGCGACATGACCCTCAAGGGTATTAACTTTCATCGACCATGGAGAGCCATCCCATTCGACTTTAGAGTCGAGCTCAAATGGGGCCTGCTGGATCCCAGAGGTAATGCCAAAACGCTCCATAACATCACTATTGTTTTCTCCCGACATACTAATATTAAACTGAGTATGGCTTTGCTGCTCACCAAGTCGCCACGAGCCGCTCATATCGACCTTGCTGCGACCAGTCTCAAAATTTAACTTTTTCCACTCAAGCACTTCCCCATGACGTTCTAGATCCAAAAAGGCTTTGCCAACTTTATATCCTTGCAGCCAAAAGTCTTCGATAGCTAAGGTAATATTGGGAATATGCTCATGGAAAGAACGTTCAAAGTCACTAATAAGCTCTTGTTGATCTCTTCCCGCTTTAAACAAGGTGACATCTTTATATTCTTTATCTAAAGCAGGAACATAGACATGTAGTCTATCTAAAGATACAGAAAGGTCATAAGGCGCTATATAGTTTGCCTCCCCTGCTGCCTCTTGGCTTTCTAGATTCATATGCCAACCCAAGTTCTTCCTCTTGGCTCTGAAATCTACGTCATTCCACCAAATACCTCCCAGCGTTAGCTCCTCAACATCAAGATCAATACGATGAGGCATGGGGATTTCTGGCGTATTCATACTGTCTAGGGCTGCTTTGCCTTCACTGTCCGAGTTAGATATCAAATCCATCCATTGATCAAAGTTGAGCTTATCTAGGCGAACCTGCGCGTGATGACCAGAAATCGGGCTGATTTTAAAGCTACCTTTACCAAGGACCAGATTTGTGGCTTTGAGCACAGGGGTGTCTGGTCGAATATCAATTTCGGTTTGGTATTTAAGGTTGGGTAATTGCAAACGAGCGCTGATACTTTCTTGGTTCCCTGAAGCTTGCATACGCGCTTTCCAAGTTTGATTGAGCTCTTTTTTAAGAGGATAAGGATAATCGCTAGACACCATTTTTAAATCAGCATTTGCATCAATTTGGTAAGCAAATCCAACATCATCAAGTTGAATAGCAATGCCCATTTGCCATGGGGCATGGCCATTAACTGGATCTATCCAGCGTTTGCCAAGATAAGAAGCTAAAGGTTTCAGCTCCCAATCACCAACCACGTCGATATTAACATCGTACCCTTGCTCTGCACTTTCCCCTCTAAAGTCCAATGCAACTGGTTGTTCTAGTAACTTTCCTGTTAACCCCGCAGCGCGAACGACATCATTATCAAACTTAATACGTCCTGATACCTTGTCTAGATTCATTTCTGGGGTTTTAATCGCAACGTTAGTATTGGTCAGGTCTGCATAACCCCAAGCTCGCACTTCCTCGTCAGAATCAAAAGGCACATTAAGTTTAAAACTTGATTTCACTTCCCCATTGACTTGGACCGTGGTCAATGCAGCGCCAACTGAGTCAACCAGTGGTGATGACATCATATAATCTCTTACTGAATTTCCCTGTCCGGCTGCACTAGCTTCTATTTCTATGTGTCCACCAGGCCCAAGCCTTGGTATTTGTCCTTTAATACGCGTTGCTTTTATATCAGTGAGAGTTGCACCATGAGAGTCGAGATAAAGCGAGTCGTTTTGAAACAGTAAATCAAGCTGCAGATCGGTAATGGTTGGCCACGCGGTATCAAAGCTAAATTTGGCACTGTTAAGACCGACCCATGCCTGAAATACACCATTATTATTGCTGTATGGAAAGTCACCTAATTCGCCATACCAAAGTAGTTTGGCAGTTTTTACCTTACCCGCTTGAATGCCACTCGATAGGTAATCGGTTAAATCACGCCCTAGAGCTAATGCTGGCAAATAACGCCAAGTTTCTCCAGCATTATAAAGGTCTGCTTCAGCATAAAATGATAAAAATGGACTTTGCTCTTTGGGAAAATCAAGGCGAAACTCTCCCAGCACTTGAAGATCAGGAGTCGCCACAGAAACTTTATCTGCCCACAACGCCCAACCATTAGTATCGCTTTGCCATACAATATCTAGCTGACCTTGTTTAATGTTAAGCGGCGCCTGAAATACATCACCATAAGGTAAAACATCATCAATAAGACTTACTTTGGACTTAGCTTGGTAACGATTGCCTGATATGTCAGCTGAAAGGTGTTCAACGCCGGGCAATAGCTCCCATTGCTTCATTGAGCCATCATTAAGCTGCATCGAGTATTTAAGTGAATCAAAATCAGACCCCCTCATTGATAGACGAATGTCTTCAAGAGAGCCACCAAGATTCAATGTTTCTAATAGTTGCGATACTTGTTTCGAGTTTGGGAAAAGCTTGGCCAGAGGAGCGAC
Source organism: Vibrio sp. Of14-4 (assembly GCF_022347625.1). Classification (NCBI taxonomy): domain Bacteria; kingdom Pseudomonadati; phylum Pseudomonadota; class Gammaproteobacteria; order Vibrionales; family Vibrionaceae; genus Vibrio; species Vibrio sp. Of14-4. The sequence continues at coordinate 5,692 of NZ_JAKRGI010000026.1, forward strand.
AGCTTTTAGATCGAGCTGTGACACATTAAGAGACCAATCTTCAGCTTGCCAGCTAAATGCGGCATCAAGCTCAGGCCAAGGTTCATGGTCGGTGCGTAGCTTGAAGGCGTGAGCATTGACTTGCCAACCTTGCTCACTTGGTTCTAACTCTAAAATTCCTGACTCAATCGTCAATTCATGCTGTTTACCTTCTTGCCAAATAAGTTCCGAAGGTTCTATTTCAACATAAGCACTGACAGGTTGGTTGTGTTCAAGGTTTATCCAGCTATTGAGGCTTACTTGTCCCTTCTCAATACCCGTTTCGGTTTGTAAATACTGAGTTAGCCAAGGTGTAATCAGTACATTATCTACTGCTAAATAGAACTCACCACTAACCTCAGCTAAAGAGCCATGATCAACAAAATTCGCTTTAACTTGTGCAGAGTTTAAATTGGTATCAGCGATACTAACTTCACCATCAGCTATGTGGTGTCGACCCTTGTTTTGCCAAAACAACTGACTGATATCGAGCTCTCGAACTGAGCCATCAACCCCTTGGATCCGAATTTCAGAGTCTTGCAAAAGAAAACTATCTAGCTGACGTAACAACAACTGATCGAGTTTTTCAATAACGCTTCTCTGTTCTGTTTTAGGCTGTAAAACCTTTGTACCACCAGATTGGGCCCATGCAACAGAACTCAGATCTAGGTTGAGTTTGTTCATGCTAAGATCAGCGATGACTGGCCTCATATCTAACAGAGATTGAACCAGATCAAACTCAACTTCAACTGTTTGTACTGAAAAGTGGATCCCACTTGATTCTGGGGTATTAGCTTGAACATTTTTCAGTGATATTGAAGGGTGGGTGTTACGCCAAAAACCACTGATTTGATCAATTTCAAAATCCAGCTCCGAACCTTGGTTGACCCAATGCTGAATTTCTCCCTTGAAATGGTTAAGTTGTGGTAGAGCTATCCTTAAGGTTGTGACAAATACAGCCAAAGTGACACAGAGGACAACCGCTAGCCACGAAAGTCCTCGAAGAATAAATTGAGTCGTTAGTCTATTCACAAACAGCCTACATCATGACTACGTCAAATTGCTCTTGAACATATAAAGGTTCAGCTTGCACTTTAACCTGCTTTCCAATAAAAACCTCTAATTCTGCCAATGCGTGAGACTCTTCTCCTTGCAAGTTATCGGCCACTGCTGGAGAAGCGTAAACAACAAATTTATCGGCCTCATATGCTCGATTCACTCTGGTGATCTCTCGCAAAATTTCATAGCACACGGTATCGACTGTCTTAACACTACCTCGACCTTCACAAGTCGGGCAGCTTGAGCATAAAACATGTTCAATACTCTCTCGGGTTCTTTTACGAGTCATTTCGACCAAACCCAACTGAGTGAATCCATTAATATTCGTTTTCACTCTATCTTTATTTAGAGCAACTTCTAATGAAGTAAGTACTCGCTTACGATGGTCTTCCGACATCATATCAATAAAATCGATAATGATAATGCCGCCTAGATTCCGTAACCTCAGCTGGCGTGCTATTGCCTGAGTGGCTTCAATATTGGTATTAAATATCGTCTCTTCTAAGTTGCGGCGACCAACAAAAGCTCCAGTATTAATATCAACTGTTGTCATTGCTTCTGTCTGATCTATGATGAGATAGCCGCCCGACTTCAACTCCACTTTGCGCTCTAGCGAACGCTGCACCTCGTTTTCGGTGTCATACATATCAAAGATTGGCTTATCACCATCATAGAGCTCAAGCTTATCGGTCAGTTCTGGTACGTATTCTGAGGTAAACTCTTGTAGATTCTCAAATTCTAATCGCGAGTCGACTAATATTTTGGTCAGCTCTGTACCGACAAAATCACGTAAAATTCGTTGTGAAAGCCCTAACTCGCCATACAAAGTAGAACGGGTTTTATATTTAGAACGACGTTCATTGACCTTAGACCAAAGACGTTTCAAAAAAGCGGCATCTTGGGACAGCTCTTTATCATCAGCACCTTCCGCTGCGGTACGGATAATAAACCCGCCCTCCTCGTCACAATAATGACCTACTACTTTTTTAAGACGATTACGTTCTTCTTCACTTTCAATCCGTTGTGATACACCAACATGACTGGCACCAGGCATGAAGACGAGATAACGAGAGGGAAGCGTAATATCGGTAGTAAGACGAGCACCTTTAGTGCCAAGAGGATCTTTGACGACTTGAACAACTATGTCTTGGCCTTGGCGGACTAATTCCGAGATATCTCGAACTTGAAACTGCTGCTTTTCGTTTTCAGCAACACATTCTGTATGAGGAACAATATCGGATGCGTGAAGAAACGCGGCTTTATCGAGACCAATATCCACAAAGGCTGCTTGCATACCGGGTAAAACACGGCTCACTTTCCCCTTATAAATATTACCTACAATGCCTCGTTTTGCTTCACGTTCTACATGGATCTCTTGAAGGCTTCCCCCTTCAATCATAGCGACTCGAGTCTCGCTTGGGGTGACGTTGATCAACAACTCTGCACTCATGAGTACACCTCAATATGTTAAATTTATAAGAATTTGTGCAAGAGCTGGTCAGTTTCGAATAATGGTAGGCCGACTACAGCATGATAACTACCTTCAATACGGGTTACAAAACGTCCTCCAATCCCCTGAATTCCATAAGCACCAGCTTTGTCACACGGTTCACCCGTTTGCCAATATTGTTCGATTTCTTCCTCTGACAAAGGCTTGAACCAAACATCGGTAGTTACAACTATCGTCTCTTGTTGCTCACTACTTACTATAGTCACGGCTGTCATCACTTGATGAGCACGATTAGACAACGACATAAGCATCTGCTTAGCCTGGTCCAGATTATTGGGCTTCTCCATTACCCTGTTGTCACACACTACGATTGTGTCTGAACCGATCACCACAGCGTCACTTTCTATCTCTAATCCGGCTAAAGCCTTATCTTGAGAAAGACGTTCAACATATTGTGTCGGTGTTTCATCCAAACTTTGAGACTCCTCTACATCGGTTCGGATAACACTAAATTGATAGCCTAGCTGAGACAATAATTCTTTACGCCTCGGTGAGCCCGAGGCCAATATTAATTTCTGTTCCATTTTTACCTCACATGCCAATGTCTTCTGATCCTTCGCATCAATAAAAACAGCCATGGCCAAAGAATGGCGTTGATAAGACCACTCCAAAGTAATAATGGATTAAATGCCACCTCCTGAACCAAGTATTCACCAGAGAAGATAAGCACATCTAACATCATAGAAAGCAAACCAACCAGTATGGCCTGCTGCCAAAGTGCCATATTCCTCAATACTAAGAAGTTCAGTGCGACTAGGTAAACAACGATGGACATCATCATGCCACGTATACCAAGAGTAGAGCCGAGCAAGAGGTCCCAGAGAAGCCCCAGGACCAGAGCGGTACCAACGTTCACTCTATGGGGCAAAGCCAGCACCCAATAGCAAGTAACCAAGAGTAGCCAAGAAGGGCGCAATAGGTCAAAAACACCTGGCCATGGAATGGTTTGCAGGGTTAAAGCAATCAAAAATGAAAAGGCAATAACCATCTTACCTTTTAAGACACTATTCGCCACCAGCTGTTACCTCTTGCGTGTTTTGCGGCAATGCCTGTTGAACTTTATGTTGTCGAGAATCGTTTGGCCAAACAAGGAGTAAGTAACGAAGACGTTCAAAATCAACCACAGGTTCTGCCTCAATTGCCGCAAATTCTCGTGCTGTATCGCGCATCACATTAGCCACATGGGCAACAGGGTAGCCTTCTGGATAAACACCACCAAGACCAGATGTAACCAATAGATCCCCTTCCTCAATGTCCAAACTAATGGGAATATGATCCAAGTTAATCCGATCTATTGAGCCATTACCTGAAGCAATAACACGAATATCATTTCGAATGACTTGAACAGGAATCGCACTTTGGCTGTCAGTCAGCAGAAGCACTCTACTATTATGTGCTGAGACAAAAGTCACTTGTCCGACAATCCCTTTCTCATTGGCAACGGGCTGCCCGACATACACACCATCTATCTGACCTTTATCAATCACTACTTGCTGGCGATAGGGCGAAGTATCTACCGCCATCACTTCAGTCACTACCTTACGCTCATCACGTACAAATGAAGAGCCTAATAACTTACGCAAACGTTGGTTTTCTTCTCGGTACTGATCAAGCAGTAACATGTCATTCTTAAGACGCAGAATTTCACGCTTAAGTTTGTAATTGCTTTCCATAAAGTCTTGGCGAATATTAAATCGCTCATACGCATCATCAAATATAACGCGAGGGACATCTGCCAAGTATTGAATGGGTGCTACCATGCTATTGAGAAGATAACGTATTTCGGCAAAAGCACCTAAACGACTGTCAGCCAGCATGAGGCTGGCTGACATAATGACCGCGAAAAACAATCGTAACTGAAGTGAAGGTCCTCTGCCAAAAATCGGCTTCATTGAATATGAGTTCCTTTTTTACTCTCAAATAGGCCCGATATTAATTCAGGCTAATCTGATTATTCTTCACTGAAAAGATCGCCGCCATGCATATCGATCATTTCTAACGCTTTACCACCACCACGTGCAACGCATGTCAACGGGTCTTCAGCGATAACAACAGGGATACCTGTTTCTTCAGTTAGAAGGCGATCAAGGTCTTTTAATAGAGCACCTCCACCAGTTAGAACCATACCATTCTCTGAAATGTCAGATGCAAGCTCAGGTGGACATTGCTCAAGGGCAACCATGACTGCAGAAACTATCCCCGTAAGAGGCTCTTGTAGAGCTTCAAGAATTTCATTCGAGTTTAAGCTAAAGCTTCGTGGCACACCTTCAGCTAAATTGCGGCCGCGTACTTCTATTTCTTCAACTTCATCACCAGGATAAGCAGAACCAATCTCATGCTTGATTTTTTCTGCTGTCGCTTCACCAATTAAGCTGCCGTAGTTACGACGCACATAATTAATGATGGCTTCATCAAATCGGTCACCACCAATACGCACAGACGAAGAATACACTACACCGTTTAACGAAATGACAGCAACTTCTGTGGTACCGCCACCAATATCAACCACCATAGACCCTGTAGGTTCTGAAACACGAAGACCGGCACCTATTGCAGCCGCCATTGGCTCATCAATCAAATACACTTCACGAGCCCCAGCGCCAAGCGCCGACTCGCGAATCGCTCTGCGCTCAACCTGAGTAGAGCCACAAGGCACACAAACCAATACCCGTGGGCTTGGTTTTAGCACACTGTTGTCATGCACTTGTTTAATAAAATGCTGCAACATTTTTTCGGTGACATAAAAGTCCGCTATCACGCCATCTTTCATTGGACGAATTGCAGAAATGTTACCTGGAGTACGGCCAAGCATTTGTTTCGCTCCGTGCCCCACAGCAGCAACACTTTTACCTGCTCTGTTACGGTCTTGACGGATAGCGACGACTGAAGGCTCGTCAAGAACAATACCTTGTCCTTTGACGTAAATAAGAGTGTTGGCAGTACCTAAATCGATAGATAGATCATTAGAAAATATGCCACGAAGTTTTTTGAACATATTCTTCGCTCGTCCTGAAAGAATTAGAAGATAGAAATTTGCACTAAATGTACCAATGCCTAGCCATATCAGCAAGGTGTTGAGCTATAAACATAGGTTGAAATCCGTTATTTCTAACAGATTCCTAACCGAAGTCGAAAAATCACGCAATGAATAGAGCGTATTTATAGAGTGTGACGTTTTTTTTGAACACTAGGAAAAAACGCTAGTCTTGCTCATTCCACCAGATAACGCGATCGCTTCCTCGGTAGGTGCCAAACTGAACTTGCCCAGACACCGAGTTATCATCATCGAGACTGCCATCATTATCGACATCCTCTCTAAGCCACGGTACTCCGTTACTTTGCATATCAAAAGACGAGGTAATCGTCCCCGTATTCCCAGAGCCTGGCGCACTGAACTCAAGCCAAGACTCGCCGTTGCTAGCCGTGGCTGATGTCAGGGAGACATTAACCTCAGGCGGCGTCGGGCTGCCGCTGGTGATAACCGTGTAATCGCTTGAAACAAAAGAAAAGTTGGTGACGCTATCAAAGTTTGTACAAGAATCCGCAGTATTAGTGACGAACTGGTTGCTGTTGTAATACTGTAGTTCAAGTCTTTGCCTTAGCGCAGAAAGCTCAGAGCCATAGGTATCATTAAGGAGTAACCTGCCCCAGTATAGCTGCATTGCATTGTCGCTGTTAAAGCTAATACCTAAGCAATCAGCATTCGAATCAGAATCGGCTATTTTATAACAAACATTGTCTTGATCGGTGATATCGCTCGCACCCAAAGTGAGCTGAAGATTTGCTGAGAAAGAGTTTATAGGGCTCGCACTCTTGGTGTAGGTGATCTGTTCATTATTTAGTTGCACTACGGAGGCATTGGTGGGATCTGTAAATCTACCGACACTTGCTGCATCTTCATCAAAACTAATTAATTCACTGGTATTAGTATCACTGTATGTACGCGCAGGCCAACTACTGTCATAACGCCAAAAGTCGCCAAACTGGTAATTTGTGACATCAGCGCCATTGGTAGCTTTTGGGTTTAGCGCTAAACGGGGAGCAAGGAGATAACTGAAAGGCTGGCCAATATAGCTAAAGCTGTTGTTACAAGTTGCTTGCAGCGTAGGTGATTGAAAAACAGACGCTGCAAAGTAGGCGGGGATAAAACGCAGATACACACTCTGAGCGGGTTCAATGGTTTTTGCGTTACTACCATTGAATGTTGCTGGAGGAGTAATGGTAAAATCAAACACTCCCACTTCTGATAAAGACTGGGGAACAATATTGGTGCTGCCAACCACAGCAGAATGATCATAGCTTACCGTGCTTATCGTGCCGTCTTGAGAAGTCGCAGTATCAGGCGATGCCAATTTATGAGCAACATCGATACCGCTATGTGTGTAGTTGGGCGTTGGCTGGTTGGTTTGACTTAGCGCTGTGACTTCCAGATTAAAATTCGCACCTGCTTTAGTGAACCAATTACAAAACGCATCGATACTGGTGCACTCTTCTTCAACTCCAGCAGAATTCTTTGCCACTACAGCAAGAGAAGCAGGAAAACTCACGAAATTACTGGCCCCAGTTAACTCCAAACCACTTTCATCCCCAGTACCAGTAAATTTAGCATTCAGTTGTAACTGCCCTGCATCGTCATAATTAAGATTAAACTTGGTTTGGCCATTACTATCAAAGGCCAAATCAAAATTATCAGCTCCTGACTCACTTGTATTGAGTTCAATATAGGTTCCAGTTGGATCAACAGACACTTTAGGATCACCAATTATCTCAGGTGCTGAGGGGTTTAAATACTGACTCCAAAGGGCCACACTTTTAGTCACATTGCCAAACCCCACATCACACTTTGTATTACTGTCACCCTGCTTAACTGCACTTATGGTCACCTCTACAGCTTCAGCGGCGTATTTATCGGGAACATCAATTTCAAAACCACTGTCAGAAAAAACTAGGTCACAATTTGATGCGCTCCAGCCTCCACTGCCTATTTGGCATAAATTGGTAGAAAATGGTCGAGCAGGTGGATTAGAACCCATAACATCCAAAGTTATCGTGCCCGGTTGATATTTTCTGATATAAAAGGTCCCAGAACCACCAGTAAAACTCTGTGAATAGCCCCCTTCCCAACCGCCACCGCCTGAAACAGTCGATGGGTCGAGAGAAACCGTAACCGTATCGGTAAATAACTCGCTACAAGTCGCATTTTTACAAGCCTGAATCGTGACTTCAGAACGATTACAAGTCACTCCTTGTCCCGTATGGGTGATACGAAAGTGATCGATTTGCTCATTGATGGGGCGCGATCGAAGCGCACACACTTCAAAATTGTCTATCTCATGAATATTGGTCACACTACCAGTAGAACCAGTTACGGATAGTAGAAAGTCAGCAGGCACTGCTGCCTGATTAAACTGACTAGCTAAAACATTGACTGGACCAACAATAGACTGCCAACTCCCACTGCCTATTTTGCGTGAAATCTCAACCTGAGATTGATTACTGACTTGCGAGTCAACAACAATGCGATAACGGTGAATTGAACCCGAGTTATTGTTATCAACGGTAGGAGATAGGCAGTTCCCCCCTGTATTAGTCTGTCCATTATTACATGCTCCCGCCAAGTACCGATAACCTGTTTCATCAACCCCGGAGCCGCGAATAGCAACAGATTGCCGCCTACGCCCAGGTGTAGAGCCTTCTCCCCCCTCTCTGGAAAAGTTACCATATTCATCGATACCAACCCCGAGCCAACCACCAGCAAAACCAGGTTCGTTTGGCTTAAAGCCATAGCCCAGAGGTCCACCAAAAGCACCGGCTCTGGGCGTAATAAGGGCATCAGATAGAACAATGGCGATACCGTCCGCCCCGTTACCTCCATAAGCAAAATGATCAAACTCAATTTCAACTAAGTTATCCGCAGCTGGGAATAAACGCTGATAGGTAGAGGACGTTGCTTGATTGCGAACCGCCTGTGTAAACCTTAATCTATTATTGATAATTTGTGGTTGAAAAGAGCCTTTACTGGTTGAGGTCACCCAAAGGTTTGAAAGTGGGCTAGAACTAAAATCATCGGTAAAGCATTGAGGAGTAGGCGTCATACTGCAACTATGACGCTGGCGATACAAACGGCGAATTTCTGCTTCATCCAAATATTCATCAAAAATCTGCACTTCATCAATAGAACCATCAAAACCTTGGGTGGTCGTGTTGTAGTCTTGCCCTATTCTTAACGTCCTTGCATTAGTATTAAGAAAACGATTCCTACCACTGTTGGAAGAGGCTCGACGTTCCCCATTTATGTATATTTGCGCCCTAGTATTATTGCCATTGGTGCGATATCTAACAGTGACAAAAGTCCACTCATTGAGAGGTATAGAGGTTGAACTGGTCAAACTCCTCCAATTGGTATTGCTCTCTTCCCACCACCAATATAAACGTCCAGAGCTATCTAAATGAAACTCATAATTGGTGTCTTTCGACACAATGGTATGCAATCCACCACCACTCGGAAGACTCGTCGGGTATATCCATGCAGAAATCGTCAATCGACTGCTAAGATCAAGCAAGTTATTGTCGGGGATTTCAACAAACTGATTGTTGTTATGCTCGAAAACGCCATAGCCACAAGTTCCCGAGTCATTGATAGATGCTAAGGCTGGTGACGCTGTAGCAGTCAGAGCGCCGCCAAAAGCCCTACCATTAAGGGTATTACCCGATGAATCTTTAACTTCACTGGCAATATTCGACCATGTTGGTTCTTCTAGATGATATAAAGCGATGGGATTCGGCAAAGGATCAACGCCACAAGAGTTATTAGGCGATTGGTTATATAAACAGCTTCCTTCAACCGTACTACCTCCATTGACGAATACGGTACCAGAGGTCGGCGGACCGGCTGTCACATCACCGACAATTTCTGAACCATCTTCCAATTTGACCGAATTATTGGAACTGGTTATATCACCAATAAATACCGTATCCTCTATGGTGATTTCTCCATTGGCATTAGCATCTCCAGTAACATCCGATTCTTTTACCGTAATTTTGTTATTTGGTGAACTGAGATCGCCAACAATTTGGGATTCTTCTACCGTAATATCACCATTAGCCGAAATGTTACCCGTCACTTCAGATTCTTTGACTGTAACTTTATTATTTGGCGTTGTGATATTGCCCGTTACTTTCGACAATTCTTCTATTTTAATTTCACCATTGGCATCAATATTTCCCGATATTTCTGTCCGCTTAATCTCCACTTTGTTGTTTTGCGAGCTTACAGACCCACCAATATTACTGTCTTCAAGGACAATATCTCCGCCAGTGACTATCCCTCCCGTAAACTCTACATCTTTGAGTGATACGGACGAGCTACTGGCGTCAAAACCTCCATAAAGCTTATTATTGCTTTCAGACCAATCTAACGAACCATAACTAGACTCCAGATCAATGCCGTATGTGGCATCACCAACTGTGTTCCCACCATCAAAATCAAATCCATCATCAGCATCTAATATAGAATCACCAGTAGCCCGAATCGTATCATTAGAAGACAATTCAACCTTACCATTTTGACATCGATAGGTGTCCGTCCCTGAACCAAAAGAGAAAGACCAGCTTGTGGAGCAAGAAGGTAACACTCTCTCAGATGGCGTGGGAGATAAAACAAATTCTTGAGCAAAAGTTGACGTAGTCCACATTAAGAGCATTGCCGCAATAAACTTACGCATCGTCGCGCACCCCGACTTGTATTACTCTTTGCAATTGCCAATCTCCCACACTGCAGGTCCCTGTAGATGTGATCTGGAAAATATTACGACTATCGTCAAGTTGACCAACATTGACGCAGCTAACGCTTGCCGAGCATTGAAAAAAACCTGTACCTTGCAGGGTTATCGTTTGGACAGAGAGAGATTGGCAGCTGCCGCTAGATGGGGTTTGATAGAAACGGCTAAGCTCAATTTGAGCGGCAGAGCGCGCCGCCAGTTCCGCTCTTGTTCCGATTACAGATGCAATAAACTGATCGCTGCTACGCTCTTGGTTTCGGTTAGCCACTGCGGCGACAAAGCCAACCACAACCACAATAATAAACACCACCAGCAGCAGGCCACTGCCAGTTTGTTTACGGCGTGTTATAGATAAGCGCATCATGATCAAATCTTACCTGTTCTCCGTTGTCCTCAAATATGAGTTCCATTTTCACCAAACCATTGCGTTGCAACTGTGGCTGTTCAACGATAAAGTTCACATCCGTGAGATTACCCGCAACCCGAACTCCAGTATTTAGCGACGCTGGCGCTAACGAGGCTCTATTCAAAGAATAGCCGGAATAGCGCAATAACTCATTACCCACAAGACAAAAAGCTACAGGCTCTCGATAGAAATACAGGCGATCAGCAGGGCTAAGCGTCGCAAATCCGCTTAATTGGGTCAAAGTCACATCGACCATACTTGTCATCGCCCCACTCACGGCAAAATCAACCGCTGTCTGAACTTGGGCCGTTTGGCCAATGGACACCACATCAGCTCTGAGCTCAGCCGCACTTGTTGGATAAACAGCAACTCGCTCATTGGCCGGTATGTTCTTTTCAATTGGCAACACTCGAATAGCAGAAGAAACCGCTAAAGGAGAGGGAAGATCGATATAAATCGCACTATTGGTAATGGGTAAGATTTCAATGCAATCATTGCTGACAACCACGCTGTTAGGCACAGCTTCTCGAATCTCTCTGCGTAGTCTTTCAGTGACAAACCGTCCTTGTTGCACAAGAGCTTCACGACTGGCTGAGTCTGAAAAAGACACTAAAGATTGACGAATCACCTCACCGATAAATAACCCTACAATACCTAGTAAGGTAATAGAAATCACCATTTCAATTAAGGTAAAACCACGCCCGCGCTCTAGTTGCATTAATAGTTCCCTCTGATAACCGCAAACGGATACTGGTTACCCTGACGGTCAGTTACCGTCACTTCTATTCGCTTATAATTGGTGATGTTGGTAGAGAGCGTGCCTTGCATCACTCCACCATTAAAATCCTCATAATAAACCGCAATAGCAATGTTATAACCTTGATAACCCTCACTTAAGGTCGCGCCCAGCACATCTCGCGCGCTACCATTAAAACCATTAAAATCATCAACATCATTATACAGCGTGTTGTTACTCTCCCCTGAACCCGTTTCCGGGCCTAAAGCGGTTGATATGGTGCAAGTGGCCCCTGACACGCCGGACAAAACGCATTCAGGTAGGCCACCATTTGGACCTGAATTATGATCAAAATTTCTGCCTAGTACTTCATCTATCACGGCACGCCCTAGCTCAGCTGCCTTAACAGCTGCAATTTGATCAGCGCTTTGTTTACTTCTTGGAAAAAGCGCAGTAGAAACCCCGCCAACGACTATCGCCAAAATGGTGATGACAATGATCATTTCAATCAAAGTAAAACCACGTAGCTTAGCAGCTTGAAGCATTGGCATAGATCCCCCCTTGTGCATTGATACAGATAAAGCGCTGCACGCCAGATTGACCAGTTAAAGTCACTGTGCAATCCGAGGAACACTGTTCGGGGCGTCCTAGAGTGTCAAAATCAATAAAATTGACATTACCATCTGCCTCAAGGCTAAGTTGTACATTGGCTTCTTGGCCATTTACATAACTGCTGTCACTGGTGTCTGTGGGAAGGGTGGTACTACATGAGCCCGCGGATAGCGCTGGCGAGACCTGCATCAATTGGTTATTGCTCATCAACCAACGTCCACAAAAACCACTACGATTCATAGAACGAAGCTGAGTTAATCGTAAAGAGGAAAGCACTTCTTGCTCGATAAGCTGGGCATCAAAGCTGCTTTTTCCAAAAAACCGACTCGAAGCGTATGCAGATACTATCCCAAGTAGGATAACAATGGTGATAAGTTCAACTAACGTAAAGCCATGGTTGTGCCTACTGAGCATAAAAACCTTACATAAGTGATGGGCGTGGTCTAATTATAGATAGTAAATAGCATTGCAGGCACTAAGCTTGTCTTAGTTAAATAAAGAGTTAAAAACTAGAGAAAGGCCAGTATCGCTGGCCTTTTTAGCAAGTGCCTAACAACCAGAATCAATCACACTAGAAGTCGCAACAGCTCCTGAAGTAGCCTGTGTATAGGTCACAGCACAAGTCGCTGATGGCGTTCCAGTAAAACCATAAGTAATAGAGGTATCAGCAACACTTGCGGCCACCGCCCAATCGGTGTCTAACCCCGTAACGGCAGCGCCAATTCCAGCGGCATTAGCAGTAGGATAACCAAAAATAGTACTGACCGTTGTCCCACCTGCGGTTACATTAGTTGCTGTAGAAGCAGTCTCCACACCTTCGATGGCGGCCTTACCATATACAATACCAGCAGCACCATCTATCGCGCCTTTCAGGCCTTGTAAACTTGCCTGACGTGCATCACCCTGTAGACTAAGAAAACGAGGTGCTGCCGTTACGGCTAAGATACCTAAAATTACAATCACCACAACCAGTTCAATCAAGGTAAATCCGGCTTGTCTTTTCATCATGCTACATCTCTCTTATCCATTACTCGGGCGGCTATTGCAAGGTGACAATAACGCGGCCTGTTTTAATTTCATATACAAATTGATTGTCAACACCGCCGACTTTTTGGATATAAGTACAGCGTTCATCATTCTCGGCTTGTGCTGAGTATTTAACATTATCGCTACTACTGGCCGTTGCTGCTGCCTCAACAGCCGGAGGGTTTTGCAGTAAATTTTCCATCAAATCGACACAAATATCATCGGTCAAGGCTGTAGGAAAACTGGTGTCACCAGTTTTCCTTACCGCCCATGGATAGCCATCTCGAAACCCAGTGTCAGTGTTACTGGCGTTTTTGGCCCTAGTAAGCCAAAATTCCACGCCGTCATAATTAACACTGTTGTAAGTTTCTGTATTTAGAGTGATCGAAGGGCGAGATTCCGCTTCCCACTGGGCTCGTGCAGATAAAACCCCAGTGGCATAACCTCCTGCAACGCCTTCTACACTGGCTTTTTTAGCGCTATCAGTCACATCTAAAAAACGCGGCAAAGCTGCTACTGCTAACAAACCGACAATAACAATCACCACCACAAGCTCTACTAAGGAGAAACCTGACTGCTTATTTTGCATAATTATCAACCCGCCAAATAGCGGCGCGAATTATACTTAATGCGCCAATTATAACCAATATAAATGTTTTAATTTTTAATCTCGCCATTATCAATACCAATGCTGAACTTATCTTCTTCTAGCTGAACCCGAATTTGTCTGCCCTGAGCAAAGATATATTTACAATCATAGCGCCCTGTATCGAAGCGCTCTATTATCTGCTTTGGCGTTTCATCGAGTACCCTTTGCTCTGGATACAAGAGTTTAAACCAAGATTGACAGCTAGAAGCCTTCTCATCATTTGTTGGCAGCAACCACCCGCTGGGTGAAAAAATAATTTGCAGTCCTTCAATCTCTAATTGGTCTGGTTGCCCTTTTAACATCCATTGCTGTTTGTAAAACCCTGCTCTCTCAAGCATTCTTTTGCCCGCCAACTGAAAAGCTGTTTCACTCATATCTCTTTGCAGCTTTTCCACCGCAGTCAGCAAACTCAAAAGCAATACACAGATCACAACCAGCCAGAGGACAAGTCGCGATCTATCAGCGCTAATCACCATATCAACCTTGGATAGCATCAAGCATTCCCCACATGGGGAGGAATATTCCCAAGGCAAGGATAAGCACCATTGCTGCAACTACTACTAATAATATAGGCTCAATTCGCGCGGTTAGCGTTTTAAGATCATAATCGACTTCACGATCGTAAAAATCTGCCGCTTCAAGTAACAGCTCGTCAATACGACCTGTTTCCTCACCAACAGATAACATCTGCAGTACGAGAGGAGTAAATACTTGGCTGTTGCTGGCTGTGGATGAAATAGTGCCGCCTGCTTCAATCGATGATTTCATCTCAAGCAAACGATTTTCTAGGAACTTGTTTTCTAAAGCTTCTGCCGAAAGTGCTAGTGATTGATTCAACGGCACACCTGCTTTTAGCATTAATGCGAAGGTGCGAGAAAAACGAGACAGCTGAGCACGATTAACTAAGTCACCAATAATGGGCATACGCAAGCGGAATTCATCCCACTTTTCCTGACCATTCGGAGTGCGCTGCCAAGCTTTAAAGGCTAATAAGGCCCCTAGCAGAACTGCCAAAATCAGTCCCCAGTAATTCACAAAAAAGTCCGAGGTAGTAATAATGATCCGAGTGGGGAGAGGCAAATCAACCCCAAAACGAGAAAACATGCTCGCAAACTGAGGAATAACCTTCACATTAAGCACAAACAAAGCAACAAGGATAAAGCTGATCACAAACGTTGGGTAACGCATTGCGGTTTTGATTCGCTTGCGAGTTTCCACCTCCTGTTCATAATAATTTGCCAATTGCAGTAGAGCTTGGTCTAAACGACCTGTATTTTCACCCACGTTGATTAAGGACACAAACAAAGGGCTAAACACTTTCGAATGCATTTGCATTGATGCCGACAAGCCTCGACCATTAGTAAGCTCATGGCCAACATCTTCCAACGCCTCTTTGAGCTGCTTATTAGCACTATTTTGCGTCAGCCCTTTCATAGAGCGCAGCAATGGTACACCGGCTTTGGTCAAGCTATACAATTGCCGACAAAATATCACCAACACTTCTAGCGGAATTGAGGGGGTAAATAGGGCTTTGAGGTCGAAATTTAATGCACTACCACCTCCACCGCCAACAGAGATAGTGGTTGGAATCACCCCTTTATTTATTAAAGACTCTGCCGCAGCTTCTTCATTAGCTGCATCTATTTGCCCTGCTGCTGCAGAGCCATCCAAATTTCTTCCCTCATAGCGAAAAATTGGCATCTATACACCCTACAGATAAATAGCATCGACAGAGCCTGACGCATCGCCTTCCCCAAGCGTCATTACTTCATCCAAACTCACCACACCTTGTAAAGCCAGTTCCATCGCCGATGCCAGCAGGGGTTTATAACTTTCAGTTTGGCGAGCAACAGACGCAAACCCAACGGCATCCCCGGCCCTTAACATATCCATCATCTCATGCTCTAATTCGAGCATTTCAAACACACCTATCCTGCCTTGATACCCTGTTAGGTTACAATTTTGGCAGCCTCGTCCTTTAACAAATGACGCTTGTTCTTGATTAGGAAAACGCTGCGCTAGCCATTGTTTTTTGGCCTCTTCTAATTTGTCATCTGTTTTGCAGTCTGGGCATACCTTGCGAACTAGTCGCTGGGCGACAACCGCTCGCACTGCGCTCGCCACAAGATACCCTGGCGCTCCCATATCCATCATACGCAGCGCGCTATCTACAGCATCATTGGTGTGCAAGGTACTTAACACCAGATGCCCGGTTAGTGCTGCTCGCAGTCCAATTTCAACCGTTTCTTGATCACGCATCTCCCCTACAAGAATAATATCTGGATCTTGACGCAGAAAACTGCGCAAGATTGTGGCAAAATCGAGATCTATTTTGGGGTTTACCTGAACTTGATTAACCCGCGACAAGCGATATTCGACAGGGTCTTCTACCGTGATGATTTTTTTGCCCGGCTGGTTAAGCTCTGTTAATGCACCGTAAAGCGTGGTGGTTTTACCTGAACCTGTCGGCCCCGTAACCAATATCATGCCATGTGGACGCTTCAGCTGGCGCCTTAGGCGCTCTAATAGATGTTCTGGTAGGCCAGACTCTTCAAGCTTGCGCACTCCAGCGGACTGGTTAAGTAAACGCATTACCACAGATTCACCGTGCTGCACTGGCATGGTAGACATACGTATGTCTACTGATTGCCCTTTGGAGCGAATATTAAAACGCCCATCCTGCGGCAAACGTTTTTCTGAAATATCCAGATTAGCCATCAGTTTAAGTCGTAACACCAGTGCTGGCGCGACATTCACTTCGTTAAGCAGAGTTTCATGTAGTACGCCATCAATACGTTGGCGCAAACGCAGTACATCGGCATCTGGTTCAATATGAATATCCGAGGCTCCGACTTGAATCGCATCCTCAAACAAAGAGTTGATCAGTTTGACTACTGTAACTTCATCACTATCTTCATCTTCAATATTGAAATCAAATGAGTCAGTAACCTGATGCTCAGCCTGCAATTGCTCGGCAAAGGACGCAATTTCTTTAGTGCGCCTGTAGTAGCGATCAAAGCCATCAACTAACTGTTTTTCCGGCGTAATGACGAATTCAACAGTGTATTGTGACAGTTGATCGAGTAAAGCTTCCTGAGCCGATAGATCTGCAGGATCGCTCATCGCAATTCTGAGTGTATTGTCTTGACGGCCAATCACCATTGCGCGCAGTCGACGTGCATGAACCTCAGGCAAGATTTGCACTGCATCAACATCGACATGCGCTCTGGCTAAGTCAATCAAAGGGATATCTAGCTGCCGAGATAAAAAGTTGAGCATATCGCTCTCAGTCAAAAAGCCCAGCTCAATCAGTGTATCACCTAATTTTCTACCTGAGCTCTTTTGCGCCGCTAGCGCTTCTTCTACCTGCGGTTCGGTAATAATACCTTCTTCAACCAATAGGTCACCAAGACGCTTTCTTAGTTTAATTTGCATCAGGCCGATCCTCTAACTTATGTATAAGAGCCAAACGATCGCGAATAAACTGTTGAGATTGACTCGATAGACCAAGTTTACTTAGGGCTTGTTGGTACGCTTCTTCAGCGCTGGGTAAATCCAGGGCTCTTTCTTGCTGAATACCTAACCCCAACCACCAGCGGCCGGAATCAGGATCCAGAGACACTAGGCTTTGATAACTATTTAGTGCTATGTCATCACGATTCGACTTCTGTGCCAATGCTGCTCTCAGTGAGATGTAATCAACAGATGCATTTGTTGGAACATGAACTAAAGCCGTTAGCGCAGCATCATTTTGATTTTCTTTAATAAGTAACTTGGCAAGAGACAACCTGAGAACCGCCGATTCTTTATCAATTTGAATCCCTTTGTTTAGTATTTCAACTGCCCTTCTCACATCCCCTTTACCGTAATACAAAGCTGACAACTTCTTGCGTACTTCAATATTGCTGGGTTCATAACGAAGAGAAAGCTGGTATTCATCTAATGCTTGTTCAAGATTATTATTGTCTAATGCTTTGCTTGCTCTCTGCTGAGCCTTTTCTGCCAACTGTACTGGCGTTAATTCAACTTGGTGGATCACCATTTCACCTGATTGAGCTGGCGCATGTTGGATAGGTTTTGCAACCTGAGTAACCTTATACGCTCTGGACTGTGAGACCCTTGAAGGAGTTGTACTCAGGCTGGTAACAGCGCGTTTTTTTTCAGTGGTTAGATTTGTGGAATCCGCTGTGTAAATAGTGTCAGTACTCACCGAAGGTTTGGACGTAGGCGACAGTACTTTTTCAGGCATTGGTGATGGGGTTTCAGACCTTGATACTTGCTCCTTTTCAAGTGGAGATTGAGCGGAGAGAGTCCAGCCACCAACGGCAAGGCTTAACGTAAAGCTACCAACAACCCAAGGAAATACTTTGCGCTGTTTAATCGGTTGGATATGCGCTTTAACCACTGGCTCAGACTGTTGCGAGTGACCTTTAGCAAGCTCAGAAAGCGCATTATTAATTACACTCATGATATGCTCCACCCCCATATCAACGGGCTTTTAAATTTGGGTTTACAACTGTCATAAGTATCATGAATAGCACTATACAAATGCCGGTTATGCACCATTTCATACCCTTGGCTAGATGCTAGCACTAAACACTTGTGACAAATTTGATTAATCAATCTCGGTATTCCTCGACTTGCTTTCCAAATCGCTTTTTTGTGTCCGAGTGTAAATAACTCATTTTCAGCACCTGATTTTTCCAGTCTGTTATCAATATAGGCCACCACTTCAGACAAAGTGAGTCTTCGTAGCTGAGCACTAAAAGTAATTCTCTGTCTAAACTGACGCAGGTGGTGTTGCTCCAAGCGAACATCTAGTTCAGGTTGACCGAGCAAAACAATTTGTAGTAATTTGCTGTGCTCTGTCTCTAAATTTCCAAACAAACGCAACACTTCCAGCGCTTCATCACTCAATGCCTGAGCCTCATCAACGAATAAAACCACTTGCTCACCCATTCGGGCTAGTTCTATGAGTTTAGCTTGAATATCTCCAACAAGCGTGGTGCTATCGGTAGGTATCACATCAAGTTCAGTGGCAATCGCTCTACGTAACTCATCCCCATCAAGAGCAGGGTTAGGTAGATAAACCAGTTGCACCTCTTTATCTAATTGATTGACTAAAATGCGACATACCATTGTTTTTCCTGTCCCCACCTCACCTGTGACCTTGATTAAACCTTCACCCATTTGAATCGCAGAATGCACCGTCTGAATAGCCTCATAGTGAGGCTCCAAACCTAAGAATAATTCTGTATTTGGGGTCAAGT
Organism: Vibrio sp. Of14-4; assembly: GCF_022347625.1. NCBI lineage: Bacteria > Pseudomonadati > Pseudomonadota > Gammaproteobacteria > Vibrionales > Vibrionaceae > Vibrio > Vibrio sp. Of14-4. The sequence goes on from NZ_JAKRGI010000026.1 coordinate 24,759, forward strand.
GAAAGGGAAGTTGGGTTAGACCAAAGTTTTCAAGATACATAGACAGTTATTGCTCATCTGGGAACCATTCTTCAAGTAGATCTCGTGAACGCTCCAATTCTTTTTGCCATGTATTCACACCAACTATGGTTGGTTTAAGTAAAATCACTAACTCTGTTTTCTCTGTTATTTGAGTTGTATTACGGAATAAATGGCCTAGCCCAGGTATATCGCCCAAGAAGGGCACTTTGGTGGTTTGGTCAAAAGTATTGGATTTCATCAAGCCGCCAATGATGACAACATCACCATCTCGAGCCCGGATCACAGAGTCCGATTCGCGAATCGAGCTTGTCGCAACGGGCAGTGTTACCTTATCAGTACCGTTGGTAATATCTTTGCTCTCTTCCTTAACATCAATGACAGCAGGGTGAACATGAAGTAAGACGCTTCCATCATTATCGATTTGTGGTGTCACATCTAAGGAAATACCTGAGAAGAAAGGCGTGAGTTCGATATCAGTACTAGTATCAGAAGCTGTCGTTCCACTACTAGTATTGCTCGAAAAATCAGTAACAAAATAGCTGTCGTTGCCGACTTTGATGACTGCTTTTTGATTATTTGATGCCGTCACTCTTGGACTAGAGAGCACATTGAGATCGCCTTGTGTGGACATAAAACTAATCGCGGCATCAAAGCTGCCACTAGATATCACCAAATTTCCAGGACCGCCAAGTAAAGAGCCGATCGAGTCTAAGCCCGGTAAATCTGGTACGGGATTGGTTGGACTGCCCTGACCAAATTGGTAGTTTGTGCCATTCGATGTAAAAGCTTTTGACCAGTCAATGCCTTGCTGATAACCATCACTTAATGTGACTTCCAAAATTTTCGCTTCTAGGATCACTTGGCGATGCAGTCTTTGCTGAGATACACCAATAAAGTTTTGCACTTCACGTATTTGATCTGGAAAAGCTCTAACTGTGATAATTCCCGCTTGTGGAGTGATGACGACACTTTGACCTTCCCCCGAACCAATCAACTGACTTACCGCCTGCTCAAGTTGTGGCCAAAAGTCACTTTCGCTGGTGGTTTCAATCTCTGTTCCACCTTTCGCAGAACTGGTTGTAGAGGAGGTGGAACTATCTGAGTCACTTGATGACGAAGTCGATGAACTCGTGTTGGTGATAGTGCCAGTGGTAATAAAGGTATTTGAGCGGCCACTTCGTTTAAACTGTAGGTAATCAACTGGAATGGTGACAGTTCTTAGCCCAGCAGGATATATGTGGATGACCTTGCCACTTGTCTCAACTTGGTAACCGTATAGATCCCTAACCACAGACAAGACCTCGTCGAGTGACACGTCGAGTAAGTTGACTGTGATGGTACCTGATACATCTGGGTGCAGAGCGATACTGTACTCCGTACCCTTTACTAAACTGGTGAAAAAAGCTTTCGCTTCGACCTCATTTGCCTGTATTCTGAAACGCTTTACCGTTTTTGATTCGAGCAAACCCGCTTGGTCAAGCTCCGGCATTAAATCTGCTTCAACAGAAGGAGGCAATGTTTCTAGCCCGCCAAGACCACCAATCGCCTCGTCAAGCTCATCTTTTATTTCAACAGGATCACGATGCCCCATTGAGCAACCAGATAATAACGCAACAACAACTGCTAAAACGAGTTTACGCATACAATACAAATTACCTTAATTTTTGATGCTTTGAGTAAAAATTTTTAGCTTCCATTGCTTTCCTCCACGAGAAATCGTCACCGATTGAGCTTCAATCTGACTGACTTTAAAACCATTTACTGTATCACCAACCAATACAGCCTTATCACTCAATACCGCTCGGCATTGAACTTGATTTATACACACTATACTTTGCAGTTTAGGCAAAGGTTGCTGTTTTTTCTTACTTTTTGCTTCTATTGAATCAGGCTTTTGCCAACCAAGCGGTGCGGTGGGGTCTTGAGATGCAACCGCCACACAAGAATAAACAAACAGTGCGCTAACTAGTACTCTACCCACCAATAAACTCCTGTCTTGTACCTAGAGTGTAAACCTCTAGGGTTACCCGTGCGTTAGGGTAAGCATCGACTACATAGTTAAAGCTACTCCAATAGTAATTGACCGGCATAGTCTCCAATGTGGTTAAATAAGCTAGGATTGAAAAATAACCACCGGTAAGTTCTATTCTCACCGGATGCATGAAATAACCAGTCTGATTTTGATTATCAGCCTCCATTATTGGTTTGGGTTGCAACGACTCCAGTAGCACCAACTTTAATCCTTGAGTTTCAGCAAGTACCTCGTCTAACAACTGAGCCATTTCGCTGGGTGAAATAAAGTCTTCCATTATTAAAGCGAGTTGCTCGGATAACCTTTGACTCTCAGTGAGAAGCTTCTTGTATTCTTTGTTCAAGTTTTCATTAGGATCTTTGTTTAGCTTAGCAGTTACTATCAATATATCTGCTTCTAGCCTTTGGAGGTTTTGCGATGTCAAGGTGACTTGGCGTTCTAATTCCTGATTTGATTTTGCCAAAGGCTCGATGAGCAAAGCCGACATTGTCAAAGTAATGACGACTAAACCGCATATAGCCAACAAAAGCTTTTCTCTCTGGTTTAGAGCTTTAAACTTAGTATCCAGTTGAATCAATAGAGGATGCATCACTCCCGCTCCCGCTGACTGTTTAATTCAAAAGTGACTATGTCTTGGTCGTTACGTCCAATACGCAATTGCTCAAATGTGCGACCGACTAAGTTGACCTCTGATTGAAACTGGCCGACCCAATTTGGTATCGCTTTAGGCTCACGAGCAAAACCTTGTATATCCATAGTATCGGCATCAATAAAGATACGATTAAGAGAAATGTCCTGGCGGCTTAATTTAGCCAAGGCTTTCATTACTCCTGAATACCCCAACTGCTGAGACTCATCAAACTTGGCCACCGCTTTTAGTGAAGCTTGTTTAGCTTGGATATCTGTTTTGAGTCTTTCAACCGCCGCAATCTTGGCAGCAGAAGGCTTGTGTTTGGCAAGCTTCTGATTAAGTTCAGATAATTTTTGCTCTGCTTGCTGCTGTTGACTAAGGTACTCTTCAAGATCACCGTTTAAATACGCATGCTGAAAGTAGAGATAACCGATTATTGTGAGCAAAAAGCCCGAAACAAGGGCCCAACCTATGGCTATATTAGCTAGCGTAAAATATTCGGCCTTAGGTTTAAGTGACTCTGGATACAAGTTAATTGCATCCGATCCTAAATCAGAGACAAATTTAACTAAGACTTCTCCCGACTCACACGATGCTTCTGTTAAGGCAGACACACTGACATTTAGGCGCTCATTTAATGCTTCCACTAAGTCATGTAATTCTTCTTCATCACAACACACTTTCATTTTGTGCAAAGAGGTACCTCTTAGTTGTGATGAAAGATAATCGATAGATCGCTGCAACTCCAACGCAATACCATCCAGTTGCAGAACACTGGTTGCTACACCTGTTAGTGGTGAGGCGATTCCACGCATGGTTCTCTGGAAAGCACAGTGTTGTTCAACAAAGGCACTGACTCTAAAACTCCGCTGTTTACTTCGCTGTAACAGCAAAAAGCTTTTCTCTTCAGGCGCTGAAGCGCCCCATACTTCATCTTCAACTAAGACTCGCCCGAGTTGTATATCTAGTGCCAATAGCATTTGTTGCAACTCAATAATCAGGCTCTTCGCCACCACATAAACCTGCAGCTTGTTGCCAGCTGGCAGTTCTGTCGCATCGGCAATAATATCCGTCACTTTTTCACTGATTAGATCTTTTAATAAAAAGGGCAATGCTCCAGTTAGTTCCGTTGCGGGGATGTTGGGTTTATCGATTTGATATGTCTGGTAAAGCTTTGAGTTGAGCACTAAGTCGAGAGTCAAATTGGAAATATCAAGCTCATCAAGCGTACTACGCAAGGTATCTTGCCAAGAGGTTCCTTCGACCGCGACTTTGGAAGCTAGATCATGCTTATCTAGCCGTGAAAAATACAGTTCGCCTGGCAAAACGACAACGGTCAAGCAGTTACGTACTTGATTGTTAGATTTGAACTTTTCTATTAATGACTGAATATTCATTTACCGCTAACTTTTCGCCACCGATTGCGACGCCCGATTTTAACTTGACTGGGCATCAACGCTTTTGTTTTTGGTGTCACTGTTGGCAACAACTGTTGTTCCGGCTGAAAATAACGCCCTTGAACTCCTTGGACACCTAAACGAATCATGGTTTTATATTCTTGTTTGTTGTCCACACCAACAGCAATAACTTGTGTTTTGAGTCCTTCACAGGCTCCCAATAGACTTCGAACAAACAGTTGGTTTTCATCACGCTGATCGATTTGCTTAACTAAACTTCTATGTAGTTTAAGGAAATCAATTGGGAGATCTTTGAGATAGTGAGTACTAACTATAGAGCGGCCCGCTTGTCCAACAGCGACTCTACACCCCAATCCGGCTATCATTTTTATTACTGGTCTCATATAGTCCAAGTGTTTAACCAATCTTGCCTCAGCAAATTCAAACACTAACTGTTTACGTTGTCTTGAAGTCAATTGTAGTAGTTCATACTGAAACCACTTCAGATAACTTTTATCTGCAAATGGAACCACATGAATATTAATAGCGTAACATATTAATTTTGATGATACTTTCAGAAATTTTATAACAGATGTGAATACTTCGCGATCCAATACCGCTTCATAACCAACAGATTCAATAGCTGAACTAAATCGAGAAGCTTTAATCAGCCCTTTATCAGGCTCATTGAGCCTGATAAATACTTCATTATGGTCAAATATTCTTTCTTTATGGGAATCCAATAAATAGCAAGGCTGGTAATAGATAACCAACTTGTCTGCTTGGATAGATAAATCAAACAAGGTTCGCCAACGCACATTGCCTCGTTCTTCATCTTGGGATTGACGTTTCTTGAACTTATTCCACGTATTGACGCGTTGTAACTGAGCACTTTTTAAAGCAGTTTCCGCTTCATCTAAAATTCGCTCCTGGCTTTCTCCCTCTCGATACATAGCAATGCCTATATGTACCCAATTATCCTTTTCTAATGGTGCTGGAGCTTGCAATTTAGTTAATTGATTGAGGCTGCTTGTGGCAATGTTGGATACATCTTTACTGCTCAGGTGAGGTGCGAAGATAGCAAAGTCTGATTCATAGTATCGAGATAAAATCACATCTGGATAGCGTTGAATAATATTATTTAGACTCTCACCAATACTTATCACAAAGTCATCAGCTATTTGTTTACCTGACTCTTCTCGCAACTGCTCCCAATCATCAATACGCAGCAGTAAAACACCACCATGAGAACCGTGTTCAGATAAAGCAGCCTCAAGTTTGCTATCAAATAAAACTCGGTTAGCCGTTCCGGTTAGTTGATCCAAAAAGGTTTGAGTACGGATAAAGGTGTCAAAGCGGCTGCGTTCTTGGCGAGCATCTTGTAATTCTTCGATTAGACTATCTAAAGCTTCACTAGCCGTGTAAGGCCATTCTTTAATGTCGCCTTTCGCATATTGTTCTACGCGCCCTGCAAGGATCATTCTTCCTCGCTCCTCAAGCAGCTCAGATCCCGCCAGCTGTTCCTTTAACCATTTTACTCCACGAACAAGACAGAAAATAATCAAAATGACAGCTAGAGTAATGGACCACAAGGCTTCAAGAGAATAGCCATAACCTATATATGGAGGAACAGCTTTAAAATGAAGGCGGTAGTCAGGGTTTCGCTCCAACTTGTATTCAGTGTCATAGAGCAATTCAGGTTCGACAGTAGAAGAAGTATCTATATAGCGGTAAATAGCGCCATTATCAGACAGAAGCTCCATTTCTATGATATTTGAAGCTCTGAGCATTTTAGGCATCCATCGCTGTAGCGAATCCGCTGCATCTGGATCTTCCAGTTCCTTATCTAAGACCTCAACAATACCTTGCAATGAATGCTCAAGGTATTCTTGCCCCAAGCGTTTGAATGAAAGGGTTCCACCTAAAAACAAAATAAACATCGCACTAATGACAATAAGGGTAACAAAAGCAACTAAGCGAGTGCTCAGCTTTAAGGTAGGTGTATACCTCATAGATGACGAATTCCTTTTCATGGAAATTATTAGCTCAAAGTCCTAAACAATGGGGAAATGAACTCTGATTATACTCAATGATAAGTTTATTTTTTTACTATATAAAAAAGCCGCGAAATTCGCGGCTTTTTTCAAGATTCAGACAGTTAGAATGGGATGTCGTCATCAAAATCCATCGGCGGCTCATTATACTGAGGCTGGCTGGGCGCTTGATTCGAGGGCTGAGAATAGTTTTGCTGTGCTTGAGGAGCTTGGTTTTGTTGCATTGCAGGCTGTTGAGGTTGACCCCAACCACCTTGCTGTTGCGGTTGCCCCATACTTTGAGCTGGTGCACCGCCTTGAGCACGACCACCCAACATTTGCATAACACCATTGAAGCCCTGAACCACCACCTCTGTTGAATAACGATCCTGGCCATTCTGGTCTTGCCACTTGCGCGTCTGAAGTTGACCTTCAATATAAACTTGGGAACCTTTGCGTAAATACTCACCAGCTACTTCAGCTAACTTGCCAAACAGAGACACACGATGCCACTCTGTTTTCTCGCGCTGCTCTCCTGTCGTCTTATCACGCCAACTTTCAGAGGTCGCTATTGTAATATTTGCAACGGCGCCACCATTTGGCATATAACGTACTTCTGGATCAGAGCCCAGATTACCGACTAATATAACTTTGTTGATTCCACGGCTCGCCATGTTTCGCTCCGTCTAAATTGATTCACTAACACATAAACAACAAGGATAACACGCTTTAGTCCATGAACAAATTGCAATCCATGCAATGGACCTTTCCCACCAATACTCGTTCACTATTCTAGAATAAACATAGGTCACTACGTGATTGATAGATCTGAAGTTTACTTATTTATATGAAACTTAACGCAATACTATGATCAAGATTCGCACTTTGAAACATTCTCCTTCACTCTGTGGGCATGTTTCAATTAAGTGTGATGATAAACTTCTATGGCTAAAAACATCTATGCTCGAACGATTTACTTTCTCACCGAAAAAAATCAGCAAAATGATCCTGTCATCGATCAAGTCCAAAAACAGCTGTGCGTTGAAATTCCTTATATTGAGCCTAACGACCTCATGTATGCGATGCAACTACACAAGCATAAGATATTGATGATAGATCATCAGAATTACCAAACACTAAACAATCAAATTCGTGATCTACCACTCTCCAATAAAATGTTTGAAACGATTTTATTTAATGTAGAAAAACGGCTAACTACCGAGGAAATACTCTGCTTTGGGAATATAAAAGCCCTATTTTATCGCCATGAATCTATAGAGTCGATTGCTCGAGGATGTGGAGAAGTCATCAATAGTCAAAATTGGTTGCCACGTAAAGTCACAGCACAACTGATTCACTATTATAGACACGTCATACTGAGTCAAACTTCTCCAGCAACGGTCGACCTAACCTCAAGAGAAATCCAGATTTTACGCTGTCTAAAAACGGGAGCTTCCAACCTGCAAATTGCGGACGACCTGTTTATCAGTGAATTCACTGTAAAGTCGCACCTTTATCAGATTTTTAAAAAGCTATCAGTAAAAAACAGAGTGCAGGCAATTGCTTGGGCTAATCAGCATATGCTGTCTTAAATATGAGTCAAGGAGCTCAAATCAGCTTTATTAAAATTTAGTAATGGAATAAAAAATGCTATAGTATCGCCGATTTTTTAGAACAATTGATGACATAGGTATTATCATGATTAAAAAGTGCCTCTTTCCGGCTGCAGGCTATGGCACACGCTTTCTACCAGCAACCAAATCAATGCCAAAAGAGATGATGCCAGTCGTCAACAAACCCCTTATTGAGTATGGTGTTGAAGAAGCAATCCAAGCTGGAATGAACGGCATGTGCATTGTGACTGGCCGTGGCAAACATTCAATCATGGATCACTTTGACAAGAACTATGAATTAGAGCACCAGATCAGTGGTACCAACAAGGAAGAACTCCTCGTTGATATTCGTGACATTATTGACAGTGCCAATTTCACCTATATCCGTCAACGTGAAATGAAAGGATTGGGGCATGCTATATTGACTGGCCGTGAATTGATTGGTGATGAACCTTTTGCTGTGGTTTTAGCTGACGATTTATGCGTTAACTATCGAGACGGTGTTTTGGCACAAATGGTGGCGCTATTTAAGCAGTTTCGCTGCTCGATTGTCGCGGTTCAAGAAGTGCCTGCTGATGAAACTCATAAGTACGGAGTTATCTCAGGCGAGATGATCAAAGATGATATCTATCGCATTGACAACATGGTTGAAAAACCAGAACCTGGAACAGCACCAAGTAATTTAGCCATCATAGGTCGCTATATCTTAACACCCGATATTTTTGAGCTAATCGAGAATACGGAGCCAGGAAAAGGTGGCGAGATTCAAATAACCGATGCTCTATTAAAGCAAGCACAAGCTGGTTGTGTACTTGCGTATAAATTTAAGGGAAAGCGCTTTGATTGTGGAAGCGTTGAAGGTTATATCGAAGCAACCAACTACTGCTTTGAAAATCTATACCTTAGAGACAGCAAAAAGTCTGAGCTGGATAAACAATCGACAACCAAAGAGTCGTAGTTATATTACTAAACAGTGACCTATAGCTTAATAGATATAGGTCACTGTTTTTTTATCCAGTATTTTCTTTGAACATCAATCACTCTATGTAATACTTAGCCCACTTATTTTACATTGGGCGATAGTAATGGATAAGATCGATATTCGCGGTGCACGTACTCACAACCTCAAAGATGTTAACCTCTCCATCCCACGCGATAAGCTTGTCGTTATTACTGGGTTATCTGGTTCTGGTAAGTCGTCCCTAGCCTTTGACACTCTCTATGCAGAGGGGCAGCGTCGCTACGTAGAATCCCTTTCTGCCTATGCTCGGCAATTCTTGTCATTAATGGAAAAACCTGACGTCGATCATATTGAAGGCTTATCTCCGGCCATTTCTATTGAACAAAAATCAACCTCTCATAACCCTCGTTCAACGGTAGGGACCATAACTGAAGTTTATGACTATCTTCGTTTGCTTTATGCACGAGTTGGAGAGCCACGCTGCCCAGAGCACCAAGTTCCACTTAGTGCCCAAACCATTTCGCAAATGGTCGACAAAGTACTCGAACTCCCTGAAGGCTCAAAAATGATGCTACTCGCTCCTATCATTAAGGAGCGTAAAGGAGAGCATGTTAAAACACTTGAAAATCTAGCAGCACAAGGTTTTATTCGAGCTAGAATTGACGGTGAAATTTGTGACTTGTCCGATCCCCCAACGCTGGAGCTACATAAAAAGCACACCATTGAAGTGGTCGTTGACCGATTTAAGGTGCGTAAAGATCTTCAGCAAAGGCTGGCTGAGTCTTTCGAAACGACACTTGAGTTGTCAGGAGGTATTGCTGTTGTCACTTCAATGGAAGGCGATGGAGAAGAAATCATTTTTTCTGCCAATTTTGCGTGCCCACATTGTGGATACAGTATGCAAGAACTCGAGCCCAGATTATTCTCATTCAATAACCCAGCAGGAGCTTGCCATACCTGTGATGGACTGGGTGTTCAGCAATACTTTGATCCTCAAAGGATAGTGATTGATGATAACCTTAGTCTTGCAAAAGGCGCTATACGAGGTTGGGATCAAAAGAACTACTATTACTTTCAAATGTTGTCTTCACTGGCTGATCATTTCAAATTTGACCTAGACGCTCCTTTTAATTCCCTTTCAAATAAAATTCAGGATATTATTCTTAAAGGCTCAGGAAGAGTTGAGATAGAGTTTAAGTACATCAATGACAGAGGTGATCTCAGAGTTAAACGTCACCCTTTTGAAGGTATTTTAAATAATTTGGAGCGCCGATATAGAGATACTGAATCCAATTCCGTTCGAGAAGATCTTGCTAAATATATTTCCACTCGAACTTGCAGTAGCTGTGATGGAAGCCGCTTAAGACTCGAAGCTAGAAATGTCTTTATTGGTGAAACCAGCCTACCTGAAATTGTCGAACTTAGCATTGCGGATGCACTGGGATTCTTTGAGTCACTGAAATTGGAAGGTCAACGAGCTCAAATAGCAGAAAAGGTGATGAAAGAAGTGAATGATCGCCTGCAATTTTTAGTCAACGTAGGCCTAAATTACCTCAACCTTTCACGAAGTGCAGAAACACTCTCTGGTGGAGAAGCTCAGCGTATCAGACTAGCAAGCCAAATAGGTGCAGGGTTAGTTGGCGTGATGTATGTGCTTGATGAGCCATCAATTGGCCTACATCAACGTGATAATGAACGACTATTAAAAACATTAACTCACCTACGTGATCTAGGTAATACAGTACTGGTCGTCGAACACGATGAAGATGCAATAAAAATGGCTGATCATGTGATTGATATCGGCCCAGGTGCTGGGGTGCATGGTGGAGAAGTAGTTGCACAAGGCACAGTGGAAGACGTTATCGCAACACCAAGATCCCTCACAGGACAGTACCTAAGTGGAAAGAAAGAAATCACTATACCCAGTCAGCGTACGCCAAAAGATGAGAATAAAGTAGTAACACTTAGCGGCGCATCAGGAAACAACCTAAAAGATGTCACATTAGACATTCCAGTAGGCCTATTTAGTTGTATTACCGGCGTATCTGGCTCTGGAAAATCAACATTAATCAATGATACTTTCTTTAAAATCGCTCACACCCAGCTCAATGGAGCAACCACTACCACGCCAGCCCCATACAAAAAAATAACGGGTCTGGAACACTTTGACAAAGTCATTGATATTGACCAGAGCCCAATAGGGCGCACTCCACGTTCAAATCCAGCGACTTACACAGGTATTTTTACTCCAATTAGAGAATTGTTTGCTGGAACCCAAGAAGCACGTTCGCGTGGTTACAAACCCGGACGCTTTAGCTTCAATGTTCGCGGAGGAAGGTGTGAAGCTTGTCAGGGCGATGGTGTCATAAAAGTTGAGATGCACTTTTTACCAGATGTATACGTTCCTTGTGATGTGTGTAAGGGTAAGCGCTATAATCGCGAAACCTTAGAGGTGCATTACAAAGGCAAAACCATTGACCAAGTTCTAGACATGACAGTCGAAGATGCACGCGCATTTTTTGATCCTGTCCCTGTTATTGCTCGAAAGTTGCAAACCTTAATCGATGTCGGGCTGTCTTATATCCGTCTTGGTCAAGCCGCAACAACCTTATCAGGAGGCGAAGCGCAACGAGTAAAGCTAGCCCGAGAGCTTTCGAAGAGAGACACTGGAAAAACATTGTATATTTTGGATGAACCTACCACAGGTCTTCATTTTCATGATATCCAGCAGCTGCTCACAGTACTTCACCGCCTTCGAGATCACGGTAATACAGTGGTTGTCATTGAGCATAACCTCGATGTAATCAAAACCTCAGACTGGATCATCGATTTAGGACCAGAAGGGGGACAAGGAGGAGGAGAGATTATTGCTCAAGGCACACCAGAAGATGTCGCTAAAATAACTGGCTCTCACACAGCAAGGTTTCTCAAGCCTATGTTAAAATAAACAAAAACTCAGCATAACAGGCCACCTTTGGTCTGTTATCTTTCAAGGATATTAACCAATGGCAAGTACTCACCTTACTGGCACAAATTTGGAACCCCAGAAACCTAAGTTGCCAATGACTAAACCTTTTCTTGCCTCCATTGCGATCATTTTTCTTCTTGGCATGCATGTGTTCATGCCTAACCCAGGTGGTTCTGGACTTGAATTGTCGTTCAACACAACAACATGGATTGCGGTTAGCATATCTTTGGCAATAGGACTTTATCAGATAGGTACCCAAGGGTTCATAAGATACAACAAACTTACCATAGGTTTATTTATTTGCTGCGTATTGTTAACTCTCCCTGTTTTCTATCCAAAGTCAGATATTTCTCTCTCATTGGGTAGATTGTTTGGACTATGGTCTGGCATGGCTTTATTTTCATTGCTCCAGCAATTTCGATTCAGTAACAAACAAAAACAGCGCTTACTATGGTTTATTGCTATCGCCGTCTTGATTGAGGCTTTATTTGGCTGGATACAATATCTGATGCTCGAGCCTAACAATGCTTTTGGCTATAGTACTAGCGTCAATCGACCCTATGGGATTTTTCAGCAGCCTAATGTTATGGCTAGCTTTCTTGTAACTGGCCTAGCTCTGTCCGGTTATCTGCTTACCAAGCATCCCAAAAAATATCACACTAAGATAAGTGAAGTTTCATTTCTCTATCTGATGCCTGCGTTAACTATTCCATTAATACTATTTCTCGCTTCTCGAACAGGCTGGGTAAGTGGCTTTTTAGCTGTGTTATTACTATTACCTTATATCTATAAGTTCGCAACTCCGAAACGATTCTGGGGCTGGATTGTTTCAATTTTAATAGGACTCATTATTGGTAGTAGCATCACCGCACTAACTGGTGAAACGAAACTTATGACAGAGAAAGCTAGGGGAAGCGATAAAGCTAGATCTCTGTTCTTCCCACAATCATTACATATGTTGATTGAAAAGCCCTTTACTGGCTATGGTTATGGCCGATTTGAACCAGAATATATCACTTACACTGCTCGACAGCATCAGTTGAATGCCAATTACGATCCTGGCTTTCCTTCGTTAGATCACCCTCACAATGAATTGCTTTTTTGGGGCGTTGAAGGTGGGCTACTACCCGTTTTAGCTATCATTATTGCAGCCATAATTGTGTTATTAAGGATCTACAATGCCAAGAAAGGAACTCGGCTTGCAATGTTTGCTTTGTTTGTTCCTATCGTATTACATAGCCAACTCGAATACCCTTTCTACCACTCGGCAATCCATTGGATAACATTTATCATTTTACTTTTTTGGGTTGATCAACGGGCACGTTCATACCGAAGTACTTCAATTACTTTTATCACAAGAACTTCTCTTAGAGTGATGAGTTTAATCACCCCTGTTATTGTCAGTTTCTATATGCTCACCGCTTTACATACTAACTACATACTGACTAGGTTTGAAACTTCGACTGTCAAAGATCCAAAGCTTCTTGAAAAGGTCACAAACCCTATCCTATGGAAAGACAGGTACGATTGGGATATTTACAGCACTTACCTCAATAAAGGACTACTTCAGCAAGAAGCTAACTATATCCAGCCCTATATAGATTGGTCATTGAAAACCATTAGAAACAAACCAAGGCCAGCACTATACAATAACCTAATTATCGCCTATCAAGGATTAGGGGACACGGTTAGAGCAGAGCAAGTACGTAGCGAAGCGCAGTATCTATTCCCTAAACATGATTTTTCTAACGTTCAATATATTGCCCCAACTATAGATGCGCTCAAGCCAGACATCAATCAACTATCAGAGTAAGTAATGGCGGTCGAATAGACCGCCCGATAGAATTGTTGCCATTTATAAAGCCATAACTTCTTCTAACGCCCTTAAGCATAGCGATACATTTTCATTTCTCGCACCATAGCCCATAAGCCCTATTCTCCATGCCTTACCTGCTAACTCCCCTAACCCAGCACCTATTTCAAGGTTGTACTGGTTTAACAGCTGTCCTCGGACTCTAACATCATCTATACCTTGAGGTACCAAAATGGTATTTAACTGCGGTAAGCGTACATCTGGTTCAACAACAAACTCAAAGCCCAATTTATCAAGGCCATTCTTAAGTTTATTGTGCATCTCTTGGTGGCGTTTCCATGTGTTTTCAAGCCCTTCATTCTTCAGCATAACTAAAGACTCATGCAGAGCGTATAGACTGTTTACTGGAGCGGTATGGTGGTAGCTGCGCTTACCTTTGCCACTCCAATACCCCAGTACCAAACTTTGATCTAAAAACCAACTTTGTACCGGAGTGCGCCTCGATTGAATTTTCTCAATTGCAAGCGGTGAGAAAGTAACCGGAGATAGCCCGGGCACACAAGATAAGCATTTCTGGCTGCCCGAGTACACAGCATCTAACTGCCATTCATCAACTTTTAGAGGTATACCAGCCAGTGATGTAACAGTATCAACAATAGTCAAGACGCCATATTGTTTTGCTAATTTACCCAGAGCCTTCGCATCACTCTGCGCACCTGTCGACGTTTCCGCATGAACAAAAGCCAGTATCTTAGTATCAGGATGTGCTTTAAGAGCGCTCTCTACTTTATCCAAAGAGACTGACTCGCCCCAATTGTCATCAACAACAACGGCGCTTCCTCCTGCGCGAATCACATTTTCGCGCATTCGCTCTCCAAATACACCATTGCGACACACTATCACTTTATCGCCCGGTTCAATCAGATTAACAAAACATGCTTCCATGCCTGCGCTTCCGGGCGCTGAGACCGCTATCGTAAACTCATTGTCGGTTTGAAACGCGTATTTAAGGAGCTGTTTCAATTCATCCATCATGTTAACAAAAAGCGGATCAAGGTGGCCGATAGTGGGGCGACTTAATGCTTGCAATACTTGCGGTGAAATATCCGATGGACCAGGTCCCATAAGAATACGCTTGGGAGGAATAAAGCTCTGAATAGTCATCCTATGCTCCTTAGAAGCTGTTCATGTCACAAAGTGTAATTGCCAAGATAAAACATATTGACCAGTGCAGCAATTTGACTAGGCATCTGCAATAGAAATCTTTATCACAAGTTTACGCATCTGACGAATCAAGAATGTTTCAGTTGGCTTGTACGATTGCCAAGCACAAAATATCACTCGCTATCTAATCGATTTTATACCAAGGCTTAGAGCTCAAGATCGCCATTTAATCAGCCTTTACTTGGTACAAGTTTCAGCCTAGTTAGAACAACTTTCAGCAAGCAAAAAAATCTTTAGTAATCATCAATTTTTCTTTATAAAAACATGGAAATAAAATCAAAATACTGTTTAAATATACAGTACTTATCCTGTTCTTTACCGAGGTAACAATGAACTTTGATGCAACCGAGCACATTCAGTGTGCGGACGTAAAAGTACAGCAACTCACAGCCGTTGCAATTGCAGCGGGAGAAGCAGCAAACCAAATAGATCACGCTACTTTATCTCTCTGTTTTCAAGTTATCGAACAGCTAGGAAGAGAATGCCAACAACACATAAACCACGCAGAACTCACAAGCGAAGCTTAAAGAAGCCATTAGTCAAATGCCTGCATTATTAATTAGTCTTTTTTCTATCATGATAATTTTTCATCATAAACTCCACTAACGACCTACGGGCAGCAGCACTGAGCGTCCGTGCTGCTGCCGCAACATCACATGCCATCACTGGTTTTAAATTAAGCAAGTCTAAAGCTAAGTCCAAATAGGTGATGTTTAAAAACTTCATCGCATTGACAAATTGTGACAGCTTCAATTCTGCTTTTCCTGACTCACATCGAACATAATGTCGGCGACTAACACCTATCGCCTTTGCCATATCCATTTGTGTAAATTGGTCACGTTCACGCCTTCTTTTTATAACCAGCATTAAGTCATGGTGCGACATACGCCTACCTTGATGTGATTGTTCAATCCCTAATATGACTAAAAAGAGATTTATAGAGTTGAAGGTATTTAAGTGCTATGCGTTTCCTATATTATGAAATTTAACTATATGCCAATTAGTTAATAAAGGAATATGGGAAATTTTATATAATAAAAATTAAGCTAGGAAAACATGACTTTATTTAACCTTATATTAGAAAAGTATTATAAAAAAACCAAAATGCCACAGCTAATAGTTTTCATTCTAATCTCAATGTTTATTGGTTGGATAAATCCCACCACAATAGAGTGGAAGTATTTCTCAATGACAGGAGTAACTTTATGAGTAATGAGGAAAGCTTGGATTTACTGGAGAGCATAAAAGGCTTGGCTGCTTGCGGGAGTGAGGCTGCCACCAACTGGGAACAAGCCCATCTAGTCTGCTTGTTCATCGAAATAGAAAGGAAAATTGAAAGGGCTTTACAAAACTTAACGGGAGACGAGGCAGTCTAATTTAAGCAACAGGAATTAAGGCCCAACGTCATACCAGTTGGGCCAAGTGTTATATGTAATTAGCACTACATAATTTGAGCTGAGCAATGTAGTGTTGTAGGTCTTTAAAACTTTGTTCAGGTAAATAGACCCCTTGCTCACCATTATCATTAACCGTATACCACTCAAGATTTTTTGGCGTCGGAGGGCAGTTTACGTCGGATACTCTTATCGAGCTGCACGCTACCAGCAGCGGGACCAAAGTCATCACTAAAAGTTTCGATAGGGTTTTCATTAATACGCTCCTTGTACTTATTGCTATTTTTTTTTACTTTATCTCTACGTTGATCTTGGTAGCTATCAACTAAATAAGGTGCAATTTTTAACATTTCTATAAATAATTTCAGGAATGGCATATATTTCCAATTAAAGTTTATGGGATTATCATCCAGCTTATTTTTGGCATAAGCCAAATACAAACAAAAAGCCAATAGCTTTTCCAATACCTCTGGTTAAATAAACTAAACAATCACAAGCAGACAAAAGTCAGCAAGGCCATCAAGAAAGGTAGTATTATTAAAACCGACATTGAATAAGAATGATCTTCATCGAAGATTGAGTTATTATCAGCAAGGAATAGCACAATAAATATTATCAATTATAAGATTAAATGTGATTTCATATTAAATGTATTTATAAAACACAATACTATTCAGTTATCACTCGCTGCAAGGCGCAAGTTATCGGCAATACGCTGTGACCATCCGCGTGAAAACAGTGACCAGGTTTTAACCTCTTTCATAAAGTCCAAACGTTCGGCTAAAAACTTCAGAAGAAGATCATTATGGTCTGCCGCTTTTACCGCAGCATGGGTTTTTACACCATAGTGGCCATCATCTTTAGCGCCTACAGAACGTTGCAGAAACTGAACAGCTCGCCAGCTGCCATGATGAATCGCGGCGTCAAAAAGCTGATACATAACGGCTTTATGGACTTTATCTCCGCCTAATTTCAACCAAAAATCACGATAATAAATAGCTTTAGCTTGCTCTATGGTTAATTGCTTAATATTCAGGCTCGGGTAACTCATGGCCGAAATACCAAACTTAGTGCCTTTACGAATACCTTTACCCACAGTTCCGCTTGTCCAATTTCCACGGTCGTAATACGAATTCTGATATTTACCTTCGTGGCCTATTA
This sequence comes from Vibrio sp. Of14-4, assembly GCF_022347625.1. Lineage (NCBI taxonomy): Bacteria > Pseudomonadati > Pseudomonadota > Gammaproteobacteria > Vibrionales > Vibrionaceae > Vibrio > Vibrio sp. Of14-4. The sequence continues at coordinate 42,007 of NZ_JAKRGI010000026.1, forward strand.
CTCTGTTAAATGCAATTAAATATGATTCAGGGTATTTCATAATACCTCCTTATAATTATATAGGCCGAGTCGCTTCAACTTGAATAGTGTAGGAAGTACGGGTGCCAGATAATGTCACGTTGTCGACCGACCAGTGACCTTTTGCACGAGGAGATTGAAAGCCTTGTAATATCATTACTGACTCAGCAAATAAGCCAGGCTGACCGCGCAAAGTAGCGCTAAACCTTTGTATTTTGCGCTTAAATTCCGCCAACTTCGCCTCTGCTGCTACTTGAGCTTCATCAGGATGTTTAAACACTTCTTTAATACTAAAGTAAGGCTGAGAACCAATCACTTGAATGTCACTTATGCCCGTCTCAGGTGTTTGCCAATGTGCTTTAACGCCGTTAAAGCGCACAAAGCTCGGATGGGCTAATTTCGCACTGCCTTGTTGTACATCTTGCGGAGTAATGGTCACCACAGGCTGCTCATTACCGGATAGAGTTTTCAGGCTGCCGCGCTGACCAAACACATACATACGATCAATCGGCTTGGCAATAGCGTCGTGCTTTGCTGCTAAACGAGCAATAAAAGCTGAGTCTGTTTCCTCATTCTGATTGAGGTGCTCGGTTGGCTTGTACGCAAACTTGGGACAAACACGTACTTCATAACCATGTGGTTCCATTACTGCTTTAACCACATCTTGTATTCTTGCTGGTGGAAAGGTTCGTCGCCTTGGCTCTTTGAAGCCCTTTTCGTCCGCCACACAAAAAATGGCAGGAGTCAATTGCACAACCAATTTGACCGGATGTAGATACTCAGATATCGCAGAGATTTGGTAAACTCCCCTTTTCTCACCATCGATAAATACACGCCATTCAGTGCCACTTTTAGGAATAAGAGTTTGTGACTCCGTGCCAGAAAAGGTTAATGATAACCGATCAGACTGCATACCTTCACTGTCCGACAACGACCAGTTGGTTAGAAGCGGCATCAAACTTGCCGCTCCATCACCTTTGATATCAATTACGTCCATACAATAATATCATCGCTTGTAGTTTCTAAATCCTCCTCGAGATAAGGAAGCTCTATTTCTTGGTTAGCCCTTAAAAAAGGGGTGTTCTGAGTGGGATTAAGTCTGTAAAACTCTTCTTCAAGATCGTCAGAGTCCACACCAAACACCCGATAAAGTAAGGTATTAACGGTTTCGTACGGTTTTGCTCGGGTTTTCATCTTGTTGTCGATATTCCTTTAACGTCAGGGTCATTTTGACAATTTGGGCTTGGCCTTTTTCAACGATGCGTGTGTAGCTGGTTTTGATATTACGAAGAGTAAATCGGCCCCACTTTTGCCCTGTGCCATCTGTGACTGTAATGATTTCATGTGACTTCATCATGGTTCGCAGAGCCTGTGCTTCACTTTCCCCGTTGCCAGTGAAGGCAACAAGGTTCAGTGTCCAGTTATCCAAAGGGTTTGCAGTTGGGTCTTGCCGTGGGCTGTGTATAGCGTCAAAATCAGACCATCCAGCAGAAGAGTCATACGAGTGTTCTTCTAGTGGATTGCCTTTCACTACGCTTAACACATGATCGTTAAGTGCTAAGTGCTGCATTAGTTCACCAGTGAGTGTTCAAAATCTTGAGTAAGATTGTCAGAATCTAGGCCATGTTCGCGAGCAAATTGCGCTAAGGCTTGTTGTATTGCGTCCGCAGTCAAAGCCGCCGTTTTTTCGGGTTGTTCAGCACCCGTTACCTGAACCACAGGAGAGAAAGTCACGTTTGGCTTTTGCGCCTGTTCTACCTTTTGAATTTGCGCTGCTTTTATTTCCTCAGATTTATTGGGTAAGTCATCTTTCGAAAACCAATCAAACAAGCCAGAGGCGATATCAGAACCCGCAGAGTCTCCCAACATACCGCCAATAGTGGCACCGACTATAGTGCCTACCCCTGGCAGTATCATAGTTCCCAAAGCGGCTCCTGCAGCAGCTCCCCCCATGCCTCCTAATAACCCACCGCCACTTTCAACGGCTGATGCTGTATCGCCTTCATTAATACTTTTAGCGATATTGATAGCATCTAGTCCCATTTTAAGAGGACGAAACAGTCCTGCCGCTTTGGGCATTTGGGGTAATTTAATAGTTTCAAGTGCATCTCCCACTAGACCAGTCACTTTAGCTGGGTCTTCTAGTCCACCTGCAACCAAGTTTGTTAACTTAGCAACCCCTGTATTGCGCTTCTTATTGGTTTTGGTAGAGCTAGTATGAGGTGGGTTATTCTTCCTTTTCTTCTTAACCTTTTGGGTGGTGTTCTTTTTCTGGGAAGTAACATCTTCAGCAAGCTCAGCTTCTGAATCAGAGAAAACCTCTCCCATTGACGTCGCCGCCTCGGAAATGGTCTGTAAACCTTGGGTAACTGAGTCTAGTTCCTCAATGCCCAAAGACGCCAACATATCGCTCGCAAAACCGGTTAGCTGAGCGGTATCGTCAAGGCCACCGGCTATAGTGGCAGACAAAGATTTAGGCTTATCGTCTAGCCCAGCATTGGCTTTCACATGCTTGGTAGAACGCGCTTTGGGCCGCTTCTTGTTCTGAGAAGCTTGCTGTTTAGAACCCTTAGTTTGAGAGGCTTTGCTGGCTGGTTTGCGTGCCTTTTTGTTTGCGCTATTCGCTGGCTT
>NZ_JAKRGI010000027.1:0-40163 GCF_022347625.1 Vibrio sp. Of14-4
ATGCGGCTCAATGAATACTGATAACATTACTATGTAATGTTGAATTGACTGTGCCGGTATTACTACCGATTGGTCACTCAGTTCATTGATAAATCTTTTGGATTATCATCAACGAGTGCCCACACAGATTGATAGGTTTAGTTTGTTAAAGAGCGTTCTTCTTTAGTGTCATTTACTCTCTAAAGAAGAGTCGGCCATTCTAGCGATATAAAATAAAGAGTCAAACACTTTTCTTTATTTTTCTTTTGCTTAGCCTAGTAAAACCAAGCTGACCGATGTATCAGCGCTTTTACCCTGACAACGAGAGCGGATTATAGAGAAGAATTCTAAGAGCACAAGAGCAAAGCAGTAAAAAATTCAATTTACTGTATCGTTCGCTCATAATTCACACGAAAGGAGTAAAAACCACCCGATAGTAGAGCAAAGGTGTACTCTACCATCAGGTATAAATCTATTGCTGAGCAACTATCTGATCTTTACTCACTGATAGTTTAATAGGCTTGTCTGGTATCACCTTACCAGCAAGGATTGCTTTAGCGAGCGGATTCTCGACACTTTGTTGAATAGCTCTCTTTAACGGTCGAGCACCAAATACAGGGTCAAAACCAACTTGAGCAATGAGATCTAGCGCTTTGTCTGTTACTTGCAATTTATATCCACCGTCTTCCATTCGCTTGGAGAGTCTATCCAACTGAATAGAAGCAATAGATTTGATATGCTCTTGTGCGAGCGGATGAAACACCACACTCTCATCGACTCGGTTAAGAAACTCAGGACGGAAATGTTTGTTAACCACTTCCATTACTTCTTCCTTTATACCCTGATAATCCAATGAACCAAAGTTTTCTTGGATTCTTGTTGATCCAAGGTTGGAAGTCATAATAACAACAGTGTTGCGAAAGTCGACAGTTCGACCTTGGCCATCTGTGAGTCTTCCGTCATCTAGAACTTGGAGCAATATGTTAAACACGTCTGGATGAGCTTTCTCAACTTCATCGAGCAAAATAACTGAGTAAGGCTTTCTTCTGACTGCTTCAGTGATATAGCCGCCCTCTTCATATCCAACATACCCTGGGGGAGCGCCTACTAGTCTGGCAACGGAGTGTTTCTCCATAAACTCTGACATATCAATACGAACCATGGCATCTTCACTATCAAATAAGAAGTTAGCTAAAGTCTTACAAAGCTCTGTTTTACCTACACCTGTTGGGCCGAGGAACAAAAATGAGCCAATGGGTTTATTGGGGTCAGATAGTCCAGCACGGCTGCGACGAATCGCGTTGGATACCACTTCAACCGCTTCAGTTTGACCAATAACACGAGTGTGGAGAACTTTTTCCATCCTAAGCAGCTTTTCTTTTTCAGCCTCGAGCATCTTAGATACTGGAATACCTGTCTGCTTAGATAGCACTTCGGCTATTTCATTATCCGTGACCTTATTGCGAAGCAGAGTCATTTCCTGCATCTCGGCTTGGGTCGCAAGGTCTAGCTGCTTTTCTAGTTCAGGGATACGCCCATACTGGAGTTCTGACATTCGATTAAGGTCACCAGCTCGGCGAGCAAAGTCCATATCCAATCGCGCTTGTTCTAATTCACCTTTTATGTGTTGTGTACCCGATAGCGCTGCTTTCTCAGCATTCCAAACCTCTTCAAGTTCAGCAAAAGCACGCTCTTTATCTTGCAACTCCTCATTGAGGTTAAAAAGACGCTTTTCACTCGCTTCATCATGTTCATTGGTCAGTGCTTGCTGCTCGATCTTAAGCTGAACAATTTTTCGTTCAAGCTTATCCAATGATTCTGGTTTAGAATCTATTTGCATTCTGATACTGGATGCCGCTTCGTCGATTAAGTCTATTGCTTTATCTGGTAACTGACGATCCGAAATATACCTGTGGGACAAGCTCGCTGCGGCAACAATCGCTGGATCCGTTATCTCTACATGATGATGAAGTTCATAACGCTCTTTAAGGCCGCGTAGTATTGCCACTGTATCCTCTACTGAAGGCTCATCAACCAATACTTTTTGGAAACGGCGCTCCAGTGCTGGATCTTTTTCTATATATTGACGATATTCGTCTAGTGTTGTCGCACCAACGCAATGAAGTTCACCTCTCGCTAAAGCCGGTTTGAGCATATTGCCCGCATCCATTGAACCCTCACCTTTACCAGCTCCGACCATAGTATGAATTTCATCTATGAAGAGAATGACGCTGCCCTCTTCTTTAGACAGCTCACTAAGTACTGATTTGAGGCGTTCTTCAAATTCTCCTCGATATTTTGCACCCGCCACCAGAGCTCCCATATCAAGTGAGAGAACTCGTTTATTTCGTAGTCCTTCGGGGACTTCATTATTTATAATACGCTGTGCCAAACCCTCGACAATAGCCGTTTTACCGACTCCAGGTTCACCAATAATGACGGGATTATTTTTGGTGCGTCTTTGCAAGACCTGAATAGTGCGACGGATTTCATCATCACGACCGATAACAGGATCCAATTTACCCTGCTCAGCCCGCTCTGTTAGATCAATAGTGAATTTTTCTAGCGCTTGACGAAGTTCCTCTGCATTCGGGTCATTAACCGTTTGACCACCTCGAATTTTATCAATTGCAGCGCTCAGTTTCGCTTCAGTAAGGCCCAACTCTTTAAGTAACTCACCTAAAGGCCCTCTGTCTTCTATTGCCGCGAGGAGGAAGATTTCCGATGAAATATAAGCATCTTTGCGCTTTTGTGCGACCTTATCACAAAGGTTAAATAAGGTTCCCATCGAACTTGATAGTTGTACATCACCACCAATCCCACTCACTTTGGGCAAACGATCAAGGATTTCACTTAATTTGGATCTCAGGTGAGTAACATCGACATCGAGCGTGGTAAGTAACGGACGAATAGGGCTACCGTTTTGGTCCATTAAAGCAACCATAAGATGAACGGGCTCAATGTATTGGTGATCACGTCCTAACGCCAGTGATTGTGCGTCAGATATCGCGATTTGAAATTTGCTAGTAAACCTATCAAGACGCATATCTACCTTCCTAACCTTAACGAAGAAAACTCTTTTAGTCAGTATGATAGATGGATGCGAAAGCAGCGACTTTCAAGGGGAATGTATTGAAAAGTATTATTTATCGATCCAGATAAAAGTAGCTTGTCGACCTGTTATACCATCTCGACGATAGGAAAAAAAACGCTCAGGATCAGAATAAGTACACATGCCGCTGTAATACACATCGCTAATGCCTATGCTGTTCAATCTTTGAGTGATGAGTATGTTCATATCAGCTAACCATTTCAATGGTGAGTTCGTCGGATAGAATGCCTCACAAGCTGAGGGATTTTTTGCGACAAAAGCTTCTACTACATCCTCTCCTACTTCAAATGCTGACACACCAATCGCAGGGCCTATCCAAGCCATTACTTGGCTGTCAAATTGTGCAACCGCATTTTCAACGATCCCATTGGCTAAACCTCGCCACCCCGCGTGCACAGCCGACACTTCGGTGCCGGAGCTGTTTGATAACAACACAGGAAGGCAATCAGCTGTCATGGCGGAGCAAACCACGCCTACATGCTTGGTATATAGACCATCAGCATTGAGTACTTCCTGAGTTGGCGTGGAGACTTCTAACACTGTGGTTGAGTGTGTCTGATTTAACCAAATCGGCGCACTAGGCATCGACGATTGTTGAGCTAACCAAGAGCGATTGCTTTCAACGTGAGTGATATCATCCCCAACATGACTACCAAGGTTTAACCCTTGGTATTTGCCATTCGAAAAACCCTGCTTACGAGTCGAAGAAAACGCTTTAACATTTGCAGGCACTGGCCAGTTGGGAATAATCATCTCCACCTTACATGTCTTCCTCAATGCCGTGTTCATGAACGTCTCGACGCAAAGCTTCTGTCATCGACACCATATCTTCGGGTACAGGGGCATGAAATTCTAATTCCTCTCCCGAGATAGGATGTTCAAACTTAAGCATCACGGCATGTAGGGCCTGACGATCAAATTGGCGTATCATATTCGCCAATTGCTCCGAAGCTCCAGCAGGAATTCTTGCCCGTCCGCCATAAGCAGAGTCACCAAGCAATGGATGCTGAAGATAAGCCATATGAACACGAATCTGGTGAGTTCGGCCAGTTTCTAACCTTAAACGAATACGCGTATGCTCTCGAAAATGTTCAGCAACACGATAATGCGTTACTGCTGGCTTACCCATAGGACTAACCGCCATCAATGTGCGTTTTGTAGAATGACGACCGATAGGCTGTTCAACTCGCCCACCAGCGGTCATGCGGCCAATCGCAATAGCTTCATATTCCCGAGTAATATTGCGTTTTTGTAGCGCTCGAACTAAACGCGTTTGTGCTGGCACTGTTTTGGCAACAACCATTAAACCCGTTGTATCTTTGTCGAGACGATGGACAATTCCAGCACGGGGAACTTCGGCAATATCTGGGTAATGATGCAGCAAAGCATTTAATACTGTTCCATCTGGCGTACCCGCTCCCGGATGAACGACAAAGTCCCTCGGTTTATTAATAACGATAATGTCGTCATCTTCGTAAACGATGTCCAACGCAATATCTTGAGCTTCCCAACGCTCTTCATCCTCTAATTCGGCTTGAACGATTATAATTTCACCACCCATAACTTTGGTTCGAGGCTTAATGACAACTTCTCCATTTACCTGAACTTTGCCATCCAATAACCATTCCTTAAGACGAGAACGAGAAAAATCGGCGAATAATTCTGCGATTGCCTGGTCAAGACGCTGACCCAATTGACTATCTTTTACTGTATTACTTAATTCAATCTGCTGAGCCATATCGAACTTTTTCAAAAACTGTGGGACTAATTGCCACTAGTGTGGAAGAATATTGCTCCATTGTATCTGCTCCCGACCAGAAAGTAACGGAAGCAACAAAATATTTATCTCGAGGAATCGAATCCTGACATGAAAAAGCATACTTTATCTGGCTTATTAGCATTATCTGTATTAGTCGGCTGCTCTAGCAGCGATGAGATTGTTCCGGATATCCCACCTTCCGAATTATATTCTGAAGCTCAAGTATCTTTGCAAAGTGGAAACTGGTTATCGGCAATTGATAAGTTGGAAGCTTTGGATTCTCGATATCCATTTGGTGCTTATTCAGAGCAGGTCCAATTAGACCTTATCTATGCTTATTATAAAAATGATGACTTAGCTCTAGGATTAGCGACCATAGAGCGCTTTTCCCGCTTAAATCCAACGCATGAAAAGCTTGATTGGGTATTGTATATGCGTGGCCTTACTCACATGGCACAAGATCGTAATTTTATGCATGATTTATTTAACGTAGATCGTAGTGACCGAGATCCAGAACCTGTGAAAAAGGCTTTTGCTGACTTTAAGAAATTACTCGAGCGTTACCCAAATAGCCCATATGCAGAGGACGCTCAAAAGCGTATGATTTCGCTAAAAAATCGCCTTGCTGAATACGACTTGGCAACTGCAGACTTTTATCTTCGCCGCGAAGCATGGATAGCCGCAATCAACCGCGCACAAGAGTTACAAAAAACTTACCCTGACACTGAAGCCGCATTAAGATCGCTTAAAATTCAGCTGGAAGCATATCAAAAATTGGGCCTAGAAGATGCTGTAAAGCACACTCAACAATTAATTGATTTGAACGATATTTAGATTGTGCTTTTGGGATATAGTGTTGACAACAAGACACTAAACGTATCCCACAAGTGCTCTGACAACATTGGGGTATGTTTTTCAAGTCGAGGGGATGCACTAAAAAGTATAGACTTTTTAGTTTGTTACACTAATAAATTAGCAACTCCTCACTTCTTCACAAGTCTTTTCTTTCATCCAAAAGTTCAATTCTAGATATCGATCACGTTTAAATTGCCTATCTCGAAACATAAAACGAATATTGATCTGGGTCACATTATTTTGGCGTTAGATAGGTAATCTGAAGTTAATCCACTAAGGGTGCTACAGAGGAAGAACATCTATGAAAGTAAACATCACTGGTAAAAACATTAACATCACCTCTGCTATCCGAACTCATATAGAGAGTAAATTTAAGAAGTTAGAAAAATGGCAAGTCGATATTATCAGCTGTCAAGCCTGCTTTAGTGAAGAACCAAATAAACAAATGAAATTTGAGGCTGTGATTACCGTACCTAAAGGTAAATTGGTTGCTTCTGCAATACACGAAGATCTTTATGCAGCTGTTAATGAAGTAGAACAGAAACTTGAGCGACAACTCAACAAACTACGCCACAAGCCCGAAGCTCGGCGTGCTGAGAAACTAGAGCCGGAAGAAATTGAAGCTGAATAAGCTCTATCTGAATCAGTTTGGAATGACTAGTTAGAAAATAGCGCTTTGTGCGCTATTTTTTTGCTTGACGCTGATTAACCGCTTGCTTATTGTGTTAACGCCATCACAACTATATTGATAGATATGATTCTAAACTACCTGTTCTTTTTTGACTTCTTTTTTCTCCGATAAATCTGGAGGCACTCTCGTTTTCGAAAGATAAGTCAGAAACGAACAGGAAGCCTCCCATTTGGGAGGCTTTTTTAATGAGGACAACAAGATGACTGAACAAAAATACTCACTCGATGATATTCGCTCACGTTTGAATGAGTTAGACGACGAACTGTTAAAGCTCTTATCTGAGAGAAGGCAAATGAGTATTGAGGTAGCCAAAAGTAAGGTTCAGACATCTAAACCTATACGCGACGCAGCTCGTGAACAGCAACTTTTGGTAAAACTAATTAACGCAGGACGTGATAAATATGAGCTGGATGCCCAATATATCACAAAGCTATTTCATACTATCATTGAAGATTCGGTCTTACTTCAACAGTCTTATCTACAGAACCTTGCCAACCCTGAACTCAGTCGTAAGCCATTAGCTAGGGTCGCATTTTTAGGGGCAAAGGGGTCATACTCTCACCTTGCTAGCCTTGAATATTTCAGCCGAAAAAATACCGAGTTAGTCGAGCTTAATTGTCAGCATTTTAAAGAGGTCGCTCAAACGGTTGAATCTGGCCATGCAGACTTTGGCGTTCTACCAATTGAAAATACCAGCTCAGGCTCAATCAATGAGGTGTACGACCTACTTCAACATACGACGTTACACATTGTTGGAGAAATTGTTTTGCCAATAGAGCACTGCCTAGTTGCTACGTCGGACGTGCGAATCGAAGACATCAAAACACTTTACTCACATCCTCAGCCCCATCAGCAATGCAGTGAATTTCTGGGTCGATTTAAAAATATCACACTTGAGTCGTGCACCAGTACTGCAGATGCAATGAAAAAAGTAAAAGAAATAAACCGAAGCGATGTCGCTGCCATTGGGCATGCAGCAAGTGGAAAGCTATATGGTTTACAGTCTATACAGACAAATATTGCAAACCAAACCGAAAACCATACTCGCTTTATCATTGTTGCAAGAAAACCAGTGGAAGTCTCCAGTCAAATTCCAGCGAAAACAACATTTATAATGTCAACTTCTCAGGAAGCAGGATCATTAGTTGCAACCTTACTTGTATTGCAAAAGTATTCAATTAACATGAGTAAACTAGAGTCTAGACCTATTATGGGAAACCCATGGGAAGAGATGTTCTATGTAGACTTGGAAGCTCATCTTGAATCTGAACAAATGCAAAAAGCACTGCAAGAACTTACAAAGCTAACCAAACATCTCAAGGTCTTAGGATGTTATCCCAGTGAAAATGTATCACCCACAAAAATAAAAAGTGAATAAAAAAGGAATATAGATCAAATAAATAATCTCATATGACTGACACTAATAAGAAAAATACTTAATATAGCAACACCAGTTGCATATGAATGTAGTGTCAGTTATTTCAGGCATGTCATTTTGAGCGAATTTATCGGAGCATATGGAGCTTCCCGTTTGATATGAGATCGCTATTTCTCCTTTTACTCGCGTTCACCACGCAAAGCTTTTCAGCACAAACCAAAGCACCTATAAACATCTACATGTGGGAAGATACTATCTCACCTTACGTCGTTGAAGATTGGGAATCATCAACGGGCATGCCTCTCAAAGCAACCCATTTTGATAATGATGATGAACGCAACTTGTTGATGATGAAAAGTCTTCAATTACCTTTTGATATAGTGATTTTAGACAATGTCTCAGCCCAAATTTACGGCCGTTTTGGGGCTTTTAAAGATCTCAGTACTCTCAAAAATCGTCACCATAATGGAAACAAATGGTTGCAAGCTTGTGGTGATTACGCTGTCCCCTATTTCTGGGGTACAGTCGGAATAGCATATAGAAAAGATCTAGTCCCAACCCCACCTTCAACATGGAGCGAGTTTACTTCCCCTCCGAAGGAACTGGAAGGGCGTATTGGAATGATCAATGATACTATTGAAAGCTTTCTTCCTACATTTTATAGCTTAGGTTTGGCTCCTGATGAAGGTACCCCCTCAGTCATCAAAGCTGCTTATCCTCAACTACAAAGTTTCAATGAAAAAATATTAACATACGAATATATATTGAGTTACGTAAGGGGAACAGAAAATCATAACGATAAGCTTGCCATGGCGCTAGCCTACAGCGGAGACCAATATTCTCTCAACCGCTATTTTGTTGGGAATAAATGGGCGTTTACGATTCCTGATGGTGAAATATTCATCTGGCTTGATTGCCTTGCTATCAATAACCGCTCAACTAACCCTGAGGGAGCAAAAGCCTTTCTAGAGTATTTGATGGACCCTGATGTGGCTGCAAAAAATGCAATATTTATCAAAGCTTCAACTCCCAACCTTACTGCATTAAAAAAAATGCCTGATTGGTATAAAAATGATGCATCATTGTTTCCACCACAGAAAAGAATAGAGCAGGGGCGCGTTGATGTAGAGCTATCCCCTGAAAACATAAGTCTACGAACTAAAATACTCAACCGCATTCTAAAACGTCATGAAACTCAGTACTAGAGTACTGTTGCTAGTATCGCCAGTCATTCTAATTAGTGCTGCATTTTCTAGCTACGGTATATATAACAATCAAAAAGATGCGTTAGTTAAACGCGAGAATAGCTATCTTCAATTAACAATGGAAAAACTGGCAGGGCATTTTCGTCAGTCTGTAGCGATATTAAATAGTTACTCACTAACTCTAACGAAAAGCGACATAATACGCCATTATTTCATAAAAGAAGAGAATCCATATCGTGAGATGGAGCTCATCGATACGCTGCAAACTACGCTCTTTAGCCTTCAGGTAAATAAAAGTAGCAATGTGGCAATAGCGATCCTTGACCACTCTCGTAGTCCATTGTTTTATGTCGATAATCAACTGGACCCGTTTTCAAAACTGGATAAGAAAGTACATGAATTCGTCAAAGAGAGTTATCTATTGACAGGAAAAAATTCTTTCGTCGGATTTACCCAAAACCATCAGGGTCAGAGTGTCCTTGTCCGTTACGATGTTCTAGATATTGACACTTTAATGTCACCGCTTAGTTACAATAGAGATCATTTCTTCTTTGTTGTTGTCTATTTGTCCTTAGACAAGTTTGATCAGCTCAAACATATTATTGAGTTTGACAATGACACCAGTATCTATTTCAGTGATTACCCTATTGTAAAATCAGGTTTAACTCAATCGGTTGAGCTGTTATCAGATATTTATGCTGTTTTGGATCCTGCTCAGTATTTGCTTACAGAGCAACTTTATACGATTAAACAGAGACTCCTCCTTTTTTTTGGCGCTTCCACAGTAGTCACTATTTTTATTCTACTCTTTCTATTACATAATCGAGTTATCAGCCCGATTACTTTTTTAGATAAACAATTACAGCAAGTGGAGCTGAGGCAAAGCTTTAATATTCAACGCCTTAACACTAGCGATGAGATTGGGCGACTATCAGCTAGATTCTACGACATGTATAAGGAGCTTAGTTCGATCTATCAAAAAACCAAGGCGATGGCTGAAAATGACCATTTAACCCAACTCGCGAATAGGTACCAATTTCAAATATGTGTAAACCAAGCGATAAGAGATAATATTCTATGTACTCAGGCTTGGATTTTGTATATTGATTTAGACAATTTTAAATACGTTAATGACAAATATGGTCATCATGTAGGTGACTCTCTCCTAATCGATTTCGCGGAGCATATTCGTACAGTCAGCCATACCTATGAACAGAAACAAGGTACAAAATGCCTCGCATCAAGATTATCTGGTGATGAGTTTGCTATTTTTATCTCCTCTTCAACAAGCAGTGATTATTCTTATCAACTAGCCGAAGACATTCTAGAGCCAATACAAAACTCTCAAGGATCTCCCTTGGGTAATTTTCCAATCACTGCCAGTATAGGTATCGCAACCTACCCTGATGATGGCCAAGATCTGGAAAAACTACTTTCCAATGCAGATACAGCTATGTATCAAGCCAAACGAGCAGGAAAGAATCAAATTGCGAGGTACTCACAAGAGCTAGATGAAGTTGTACGACGCAGAAATCAAATAGAACAAGCACTAAGAAACGGGGAGTTCGATGATGAGTTTTCATTGATGTACCAACCCTACTTTGACCGTTCAGGTAAGAAAATTGTGGGTGTTGAAGCATTGCTGCGTTGGTTTTCCCCAAACATGGGTAAAGTCAATCCTGCAGAATTTATCCCCATTTCGGAAAAAACTGGCCTATTTGGTAAAATTGATCGTTGGGTTATTCATCAGGCATTCAAAGACTTCCAAGCATTGCAAGAGTGCTTCGAATACCCTCTTCAGTTGTCTATTAATTTATCTTCTGCTGAATTGGACTCTCAACAGTTAGCAAGAGACATACAAACGGCAGCTCAAAAGTATCACGTAAAGCCCAGTTTAGTTGACTTCGAAATTACTGAAACTTTTGCGACTGACTCACAAAGCTATCCTCTGCTGCATGAACTTTCTTTAATGGGCTTCAAGCTAGCTATTGATGATTTTGGTTCAGGTTACACCTCTATCACTCAATTAGTGGAGTATCCAGTCCAGAAGATCAAACTCGACAGAGAGTTTCTGACCACATTGATAAAAACCCAAAATCAAAAAGTCATTAAGCCATTGGTAGAATTATGCCACTCCCAATCAATGATAGTAATCGCTGAAGGAATAGAGTCTGTATCTATGTTAAATTGGCTCACCAACAACCATTGTGACTATATGCAGGGTTACTTCCTATCTCCTCCTCTATCACTATCAGAATTAAAAATTATCAATCAACCAGAACATAGGTGTAAAGATGTCAATACAGAAAGTTGTTATCACTTCTCTTAACCCTGCGAAGAAGAAGGCTGTAGAGAGTGCTTTTGAGGCTGTATTTGGCTCTCAACGTTTTGATTTTATGACAATTAAAGTACCAAGCGATGTTGCAGATCAACCTATGTGCGATAAAGAAACTCGTCGGGGTGCTATTAACCGAGTAAAAAATGCAAAAAGAAACCAGCCGAATGCTGACTATTACGTGGGCCTAGAAGCAGGAATAGAGGGTAATTCTACTTTTGCATGGATGATAATAGAGTCAGCGACACAAAGAGGGGAGTCTCGCTCGGCCAGTTTAATACTTCCCCCTCTGGTATTAGAAAAACTGGTCGATGCAAACGAGCTTGGTGATGTGATGGACGACGTGTTTGGCACCGAAAATATTAAACAAAAAGGTGGGGCTATTAGCCTGTTAACCCATGACCGCCTGACACGCAGTAGTGTTTACCATCAAGCATTGATATTAGCACTGGTTCCATTCACTAATCCTGAATACTTCCCCAACAACCTCCTAAATATCGAATAATCTTATTCGATATTTAGGAGTGAGAGTATTTGGGCTCTTTCTGTTGCTGACTTTGATTTTAACTCATTAGAACCCCGAGTGATTGTAGCGACTCCCACACCCAATTTATTGCTTATCTGCCTTTGCGAAAGCTCACCTTTAAGTAATTCACAACAAATGTTTACTCGCGCAATCAAAGCCTCTCTCTCATCTGCGGTCAGTAGCATAGTAAGCAGCATCTCGTGTTGATTAGCTTTAGTGCTGATTTTTATTAGATCTAAGATTTGTTGCCACTCATGATATTCGGTTTGTGTTGCCATTTATTGTACAGTTCCAAGAATTCTTAAGACAAATAGGGCCTGCTGGCCCTTTGGGGTTGAATAGTAGCCAAGGTAAAAGCACTTTAATCAAGTAAGATATTCAAATATGCTCTTTTAATGTTTAAACGCTAATACCTAGTTTCAATCTCATGCTTGTTTAAAAACGCACCATCTACTCCTAACAAATCACGGTAATATGTCTCGAACATCAATATATTCTGGACATAGCCACGTGTCTCTTTAAATGGGATAGCTTCTATAAAAGCATAGGCATCAAGCCGGCCTTGAGTACGTTCTCTCCAAGTCTTGACTCTGTGCGGGCCCGCATTATACGCCGCAAGAGCAAAAACTCGATTATTATCGTACCTTTCTAGCAAACCTTTCAAATAGTGACTGCCAATTTCAATATTTTTTCCGACTTCATACAAATCATTACTGCTGCGATACATTAATTGATATTTACGTGCCGTATATTTAGCCGTAGACGGCATGATTTGCATAATGCCTCTTGCACCAACAGGCGATCTTGCTAGAGCATCAAGTGCACTCTCCTGCCGAGCCAAAGACATCAGCGTAATAGGGTCAATACTATGCTTTTCGCCATAAAAATCGAACCACCACTGATGAGCCACGGGAAAACGCAGCTCGATATTGTCCCACATTTTAGCTTGAATACTGGCTTTGACAGACAGATGGGACCATTGCTTATTGGCAGCATAAGCGGCTAACATTTCTTTTTGTTCGTCACTAGCTCGGTCGAGTAACCATTGCCATTCATTTTTTGCGACTGCAATTTTATCACGTTCGATCAACTCTTCAATTCTAATTAAAGTAGTTCGAAACGGTTGTACTGCCTCTTGCTGAAAAGAAAGAGTAGAGACAGGATAGTTAATTGAGCGCTTAATCTCTTTCGCTGCAGCAACACTGTAAAAGTTTCTCTGGCCAACAATTTTCTCTAAACGTTGACTCCCCTGCTTAATTTTTCCCTCAGCCAACTCACTTCGGCCCAACCAATATTGCCAGCGTAAACTTGCCTGCTTACTTTCAGGAAGTAAATCAATCCAATTAATGACCCCTTGCCAATCAGCGTCCTGTATTGCAAGTCGTATACGTCTTTCTATCAGCTTATAGTTGGATGAGGTGGATATTTTTTTATCACGCCAGTGTTGCTGTAGCAGCGAATCTGTATTGATTAATCGAAATGCTAGATGATCTGCCAAATCCTGAACTTGTTTCTTAGACATTTTCTTGGCCGAGACCACTTGCTCAAAAACACTAAAAGCTTTTTTACTATTTTTGCGAGCAAGTTTTCTTAAAGCCATTGCTGTCAAGGTTCGATACCAATCGTTATCTGGCTTATCAAACGCAAAATCGAGTACCTGCTCAGGGCGTTTGAATAAAGCTTTCATTTCCTTCGCTTGCTGCTGGGCTTTTTTCGTTCTGAGCTGCTTTCTCAAAAAATTCATCAAAGAGCCATTACTTGTTTCGAATACAAGTTGCATTCGATCTAGAATATCTTGATCTGTTCTCACTCCTGATTGATCCCAAGCACTAAAAAGGC
Source organism: Vibrio sp. Of14-4 (assembly GCF_022347625.1). NCBI lineage: Bacteria > Pseudomonadati > Pseudomonadota > Gammaproteobacteria > Vibrionales > Vibrionaceae > Vibrio > Vibrio sp. Of14-4. The sequence continues at coordinate 13,680 of NZ_JAKRGI010000027.1, forward strand.
CATCACAAGCGTCAGAGATACTCTCTCCTGATAGCCATAGCTTCTTGGCTCCGATAAAGGCTTTGTCTTTGTGTCCCGATTTGTATAAAGCGTAGTAATAATGACATTGATAGCTTTCTCCTCTAGGCTCAACCCTTTGAAATTCAATTAGCTTTTTCCACTGTTTCTTATGCGCAAGGCTATCGATATAAGGGGCTCGTATTCGGCCAGAAAAAGGCACTGTTTTGTAATTTTCAATAAATGTATCAACCTCTTGTGGCGTTCTATCGCCAATATTAATCAAAAAGGCTCGATAATCTGTATAGGGAGTAAGCGGGTAGTCCTCAATTTGTTCACGAATATTAAAATACTGAGATACCTTCCCTGCATCCAATAAGCTCTGAGCTTTATCATAAATGCTGCGTTGCTGTTGAAGATCGCCAGCCAGGACAGGTAAGACAATTATTGAGCTGCAAACCATTGCCCCTAATGCAAGAGACAGTGAATGAATGCGATGCAGCGACTTAGGAAACATTAGTGTCATAAGTTCTCATCCCGTAGAGAAATTAAGGTTTAGTTCGCGGTTATCTACGATTACTACAACAATCTGATACACGCTAGAAGAGAGCGTGTTGGTCTACTTTAAGCTCAGCCGAACTAGGCTGTTACCATTCTATTTCTTAAAACTCTGTTTAAAGGATAGCCATAAAAACAAGCCATGTATCACAAAAAACCAATAGGCTTGTTTCTCAAATTCGAAAAAACAGTGTGTTTTCAAATCAACCCCAACATACCCCCATTCTAAACAGAACAGTCTGCTTACTAGATATAAATACTAATAAAATCATATCAATGTGAAGCTAGTCGATAAAAACAACCCAATTAAAAACAAAAAAATCAGAATAATTATCCCTTGCTTGGACGGTAACAAAGCGTCTCGTCTTAGTATAAAATAGCCTTTTATTTCAATTCACAGTCTAGGGACAATCGGCAATGGCTGAATACGTATATACCATGTCTCGGGTGAGCAAAGTTGTGCCACCGAAACGTCAAATTCTCAAAGATATCTCTCTTAGCTTTTTTCCCGGAGCAAAAATCGGCGTTCTAGGTCTAAACGGTGCGGGTAAATCCACTTTACTGCGCATCATGGCCGGTATTGATACTGATATAGATGGCGAAGCACGCCCACAGCCTGGTTTGAATGTCGGTTACTTACCTCAAGAGCCGGTTCTTGATGAGTCAAAGACAGTGCGAGAAATTGTCGAACAAGCAGTATCTGACGTTGCTGGAGCAATGAAACGACTGGATGAAGTTTACGCTGCCTACGCAGAGCCTGATGCCGACTTTGACGCGCTGGCAAAAGAGCAAGGAGAGCTTGAAGCTTTAATACAAGCTAAAGATGGACATAACTTGGAAAATGCTCTTGAACGAGCGGCAGATGCATTGCGTTTACCTGAATGGGATGCACAGATTAAACACTTATCTGGTGGCGAAAGACGCCGAGTCGCCATTTGCCGACTGTTACTTGAAAAGCCTGATATGTTACTGCTTGATGAACCAACTAACCACCTAGATGCAGAATCTGTAGCCTGGCTTGAACGCTTCTTAGTTGACTACACGGGGACGGTAGTCGCAATTACCCACGACCGTTACTTCCTCGACAACGCGGCTGGATGGATTCTAGAGTTAGATAGAGGTGAAGGCATTCCTTGGCAAGGTAACTACACGTCTTGGCTAGAGCAGAAGGACGCACGTTTACAACAAGAAGCGTCTCAAGAAAAAGCCAGACAAAAAACCATAGAGAAAGAGCTAGAATGGGTACGTCAAAATCCTAAAGGACGTCAAGCTAAATCAAAAGCTCGTATGGCTCGATTCGAAGAGCTTCAAAGTAACGATCACCAAAAGCGTAATGAAACTAACGAGCTGTTCATTCCGCCAGGTGAACGCTTAGGTGACAAGGTTATCGATGCAAAGAACATCTCTAAGTCATTTGATGGACGTGTATTAATTGATGATTTGTCCTTCAGCATTCCCAAAGGTGCGATCGTAGGAATCATAGGTGCTAACGGTGCTGGTAAGTCAACGTTATTTAAGATGCTAAGTGGCGTGGAGCAACCTGATTCAGGAAGTATTGAAATGGGTGATACCGTCAAACTTGCTTCTGTAGATCAGTTCCGCGATAGCATGGATGATAAAAAATCCGTCTTTCAGGAAATTTCTGAAGGTGCTGATATCATCAAAATCAACAACTTTGAGATCCCAGCACGAGCATACTGCTCTCGCTTCAACTTCAAAGGCAGTGACCAGCAGAAAATTATTGGAGAGTTATCAGGGGGCGAGCGTAACAGAGTACACTTAGCCAAGCTGTTAAAAGCTGGCGGCAATGTATTACTACTTGATGAACCTACCAACGACCTAGATGTAGAGACTCTCAGAGCTTTAGAAGAAGCACTGTTGGAATTCCCGGGCTGCGCCATGGTTATCTCTCACGACCGTTGGTTCTTAGACCGAATTGCGACCCACATTATTGACTATCGTGATGAAGGTCAGGTCAACTTCTATGAAGGTAACTATACTGAATATATGGAATGGCTGAAGAAAACCTTAGGGCCAGATGCGGCGGAACCTCATCGAATCAAGTATAAGCGTATTACTAAATAAATTTCGCTTAGTATTCGTAGTAAGGCCGCTTAACTTAGCGGCCTTACTTGTTTCAACGCCACAGCAAACACAGCCATAATCTCACCTTGTTGATATTAAAGGCTAAGTGGTAGTTATTCCTGATTGGTAATCATTGAATATTAAGTACCACAGAGAGAGACAGTCATGATAGAACGCAGACAATTTTCGCGTATTATTTACCAGACGCCCGCAGTGTTATCTCAAAATAATAAGGTAGTAGAATGCTTTATTTGCGATTTATCCCTACACGGACTGCTACTCACGTCTGATAACGCAGACGAGTTAAGCCTTAATACCATGGTAGATGTAGAATTTTCGCTTCAAGACACTGATATCGTTATTGAACTTGTGGGACAAGTTGTTGGCCTCAACAGCAATGTAATACGGCTGAGTATCGACCACATAGACATCGAAAGTATTGGGCATCTTAAAAGGTTGATCGAATTGAATGTGGGAGACGATGAACTTCTCCACAGAGATATAGAACACTTAACCGATTTGGGAGAATATCACTAGCTGTAAGCATAAAAAACAGGTAGCAACTCATGGGCCAGAACAAAAGTCTGACCTAATACCAGAAGACCGAATTGTGCCTCGGGAACATCTACTCACACTGGGAGACATTATCCCCTGTGTACAGCATCATTTGCCTGTTTCAACAAATTTTGGCTCTCGTACAGAAAATGCTGGGAGTACTCACCAAACCACTCACTGACCTTATCAAAACTAGCAACAAAAGCTTGCTTATCTTGGTTATCAAGTATCTTAATCGCTTCGCCAAAACACTGATGAAAGCGCTTAATCATCTGGATATTCTCATCCGATGAAAGAATAATGTCAGCATATAGGTTAGGATCTTGTCCGAATAAACGCCCTACCATTGCCAATTCAAGCCGATAAATAGGCGAACTGAGCTTAAGAAGCTTATCAATGCTTGGATTCTCTCGGCTCAAATGTAAACCGTAAGCAAATGAAGTGAAGTGACGTAACGCTTGAATAAATGTCATACCATGATCATGTTCATAAGCTTTCATGTCACACAAACTTACGCCCCAGATAGAAAACTGTTTCAATAGCCATTGGTATTGCTCTTCACCTCGGCCATTACAACAAACAATGACTTGCTTAGCTAAACTCGGTACATCAGGCCCGAACATAGGGTGAAGCCCTACTACCGGTCCATGGTGAATATCTAGCATGGCCTGCAACGGCTTAGCCTTAATCGATGTCAAATCACAAAGAATACAGTTTTTAGGTAAATTACCCAGTTTACCGATCACCTCTAGTGTGAGATCTATTGGTACAGTAACAACCACCAGACCAGCGTTAGCTAGGATATCACCAGCTTGCTCCCAGTCATCACTGCCAATGACTTCAACTTGATAGCCCGATAAGGTAAACATTTTACCAAACAAGCGCCCTAGCTTACCTTGACCACCGACTATTACTACAGTACCCAACTCAGGCTTCAAACACTTAAAGCCAGCATCTTTCTCACTTGCATAAGATTCTCGCATGGTACGGCGTAAAATATCTTCAATCAGCTGAGGAGGAACACCAATCTTTTCTGCTTCTTCACGGCGTGACGTTAACATGGCCGCTTCACGATCAGGAGCGTAAATGGGCAAACCATAAGTGCTTTTCACCTCACCAACCTGCTCCACCAAGGATAAACGTTGTGCTAATAAATCAAGAATTTTCTTATCGACAGCATCTATTTGGTCGCGCAATGCGTTCAGTTCACCAGCCATGCGTATTCCTTTTTTAGTCTTCTAACCTTTAACTCGTTGCACCAAAAATGGCACCAACTCACTATGTGCTCTACGTAATAATGCCTCAGTGTCATCCCAATTAATACAAGCATCGGTAATTGAAACACCATATTCCATTTGATCAAATGGGATGTCCGAAGCTTGATTGCCTTCGTTGATATGGCTTTCAATCATCAAGCCTATAATGGACTTATTACCCTCTCGGATTTGGTGAATCACATCTTCAGCAACCAGTGGCTGGCGACGAAAATCTTTACGAGAGTTGGCATGACTGCAATCAACCATCAAGGATGGGGACAGTCCTGCTTTTTCCATCTCCTGCTCGCACTCTGTCACCGATACTGAATCATAATTGGTCTGCTTTCCGCCACGCAAAATCACATGGCCATCCGTGTTACCCTGGGTCGTTAGCAATGCCACTTGCCCTTCACGGCTGATCCCCATGAATCTGTGACTCGAAGAGGCTGCTTGCATGGCATTTATAGCTGTAGATAGGCTACCGTCTGTACCATTTTTAAATCCGATTGGCATTGATAGACCACTGGCCATTTCACGGTGAGTTTGAGACTCTGTCGTTCTCGCACCAATTGCAGCCCAGCTAAAAGTGTCAGCAAGATACTGAGGGCTTATAGGATCGAGAGCTTCAGTAGCAAGAGGGATTTCCATCTCAGCCAAATCCACCAATAATCTTCGGCCAACATGTAATCCTTGCTCTATATCAAATGAGCCGTCAAGTTGAGGGTCATTAATCAAACCTTTCCAGCCCACAGTGGTTCTAGGCTTTTCAAAATAAACTCGCATTACGAGGTAAATATGATCATTTAATTGCTCAGAAAGTGCTTTCAAGCGCCTAGCATAATCTTTGGCAGCATCGATATCATGAATTGAGCATGGCCCACAGACAACCAACAAACGATGATCTTTTTTATGAATAATGTCCGATATTGTCTGACGAGACTGTTGAATAAAATGGCGAGCCTTTTCACTTATCGGTAACTTTGCTTTAAGTTCCTCAGGAGTGATAAGCACCTGCTCTTCGGTAATATTTATATTGCTCAATTCACTTTTTTGCATAATCACACTTTGTACATTTAAATTTACATCAATTCACCTCAAACCTGCCAAGGCAGGACAAATATACCTTATCAGTCTTTACCAAAAACTAAAAGTGTAAATCAAAAAAAACATTATGTAATAAATTATTTACACTACTAGTCGGAAATGTATTTTATCGCCTCTGATGCATTTTTCCATTCTTGACTACGACGAAGCTCATCAAGTTTAAACGATTGCTTTTTAACCAAACCCTTAGCCTTTGGAACCTGACTAATTGGCAAAGTATCTAATACCTTGACTTGAGCATCACGTTGGTTACAAACAAGTACCATGTCACAGCCTGCGGCTAATGATTTTTGCGCACGCTCTGCAACATTGCCCATGACTGCCGCGCCTTCCATGGTCAAATCATCAGAAAAAATAATCCCTTTAAAACCTAACTGTTCTCTTAACACTTTCTGCAACCAATACTGTGAACCACTCGCCGGCTTGGGATCATAATAAGGAAAAATGACATGAGCTGGCATCATTGCATCAAGCAAATTGTTTTTTATCTGAGCATCAAAAATTGCCATGTCCTGCTCAAAGATTGACTCTCGATTATCGTGGGGTGTTTCAAGGTGAGAATCTTCTGTTACCCCACCATGGCCAGGAAAATGTTTCCCTGTTGTCGACATACCCACAGACTTCATTCCGCGCATAAATGCACTGCTATGGCGAACTATGGTATCAATACTTTCACCAAAAGAGCGACTTCCTATCGCTTTCGACTGATGACCTTTATCGAGCACCGGGGCAAAACTAAGATCGATATCATGAGCAATCAATTCAGCGGCCATGAGCCACCCTCCTTGCTCAGCTAATTTTTCACCTTGCGGCTGTTTGGCATATAGCTCTGCTGCTGGAATGTTAGAAAAGCCCTGTTTAAAACGCTGTACTCTTCCCCCCTCCTGATCGACGCCTATTAAAATAGGCCTCTTAGCGGCGGTTCGAATTGACTTATTTAGCGCTATGAGTTGTTCATTATCAAAATAATTTCGAGAAAAGAGTATGACGCCCCCTACTGTCGGATGCTGAAGAACTTCTTTATCTTCCGCCGTCAATTCACATCCTTCCACATCAAGCCATAAAGGTCCCATACCATTCTTCCTCATTATTTAAATAACTAGCAAAGTATTATCGTTGCAAAGAGACAAAGATAATAACAAGATCTCGACAGTATCGGCAGGGCATTTTCTTCGATACTTTACTTCCAATACCAGATTTGATTGAATAAACACCCAACACTCTAACTCATAGATAATAAGCCTATATAACTCATCAAATAACACCTTATCTATCGCTTTTTCCTTCTATATCATCGCATACTATGTACTAGGAGTGTTCTAGGGAAGACAGGGGTCTATGAAGAAAGAGCAATACATTGGCATTATGTCAGGTACCAGCCTAGACGGCATCGATGTGGTATTAACGGAAATATGTGATGACAAGGTGGTACTGATTGAGGCTAAAAGCTTTGAATATCCGGATGTAATCAAGCAACAAGTCTTAAGTGTATCCCTTGGCCAGAGTACAGATCTAACCCAACTCGGTAAACTAGATAATCAACTAGGTCACCTCTATGCTGAGTCCGTTCTGGCGCTCCTAAAAGAAACGGGAGGGGATAAAGAAAGAGTCACTGCTATTGGTAATCATGGTCAAACGGTTTTTCACCAACCGACAGGGAAAACTCCATTTACCATACAACTGGGTGATGCCAATATCATTGCTGCGAGAACAGGAATTACTACCATAGCAGACTTTAGACGCAAGGATATCGCACTGGGAGGTCAAGGCGCACCATTGGTCCCAGCCTTTCATGACGCTTTCTTTCGCTCACAAGAATTCACCACTGTGGTGCTGAATATCGGCGGCATTTCCAACATTTCTGTACTGAGCCCAGAGCAACCTGTGCTCGGTTACGATACGGGCCCCGGCAATCTACTAATGGATGTCTGGTGTGTTAAACATAAAGATTTGCCTTATGACAAGGATGCTGTTTTTGCCTTGCAAGGGAGTGTACACACTCCTTTATTAGATGAGCTGCTAGCCGAACCTTACCTGACAAAACCATCTCCCAAGAGTACCGGGCGTGAGTTGTTTAATCTGACATGGCTAGGCAAGATATTAGAAAAATACTCATGCTCAGCTGAAGATGTACAAAGAACTTTATGCGAATATACAGCTCAAACCATTTGCAATGAAGTTAGAAAATACGATAACAATAACCGGCAAAGGCTCCTAGTCTGCGGCGGTGGAGCTAAGAACCCTTTATTGATGGAACGATTGAAGGCACTTTTACCGCTCTGGTCGGTTGAGTCAACAGAATCAGAGGGAATCGATAGTCAAAATATTGAAGCGATGGCGTTTGCTTGGCTTGCCTATCGCCGCATGCACAACCTACCAAGCAACATACCACAAGTCACGGGAGCAAGTCGCTTGGCTTCTCTTGGTGTCGTATATTTTGCCGATTAGACCCAGTGATATATAAGGAAGACTATGACAAACGACGCATTGATTAACGCACTCTCTCATTTGATATCAGAAGGTCGTAATCCAGATACCATGGACATTGATACCCTTTCATCATTGGACATTGCTCAGCGTATTAACCAGCAAGATAAACTAGTACCTCTCGCTGTCGAGAAAGTTTTACCAGAGATAGCACAAGCCGTCGATAAAATCACTGACGCCTTTAAAATTGGTGGTCGACTGATATATATGGGCGCGGGAACAAGCGGTCGTTTAGGTATATTAGATGCATCTGAGTGCCCACCAACCTTTGGCGTTTCTGATGATATGGTGGTTGGATTAATCGCTGGTGGTAAAGAAGCAATATTAAAAGCTCAAGAAGGAGCAGAGGATTCACCATCATTAGGGGAGCAAGATTTAAAAGGTATTAAACTTTCCCATCAAGATGTACTAGTTGGCATCGCCGCTAGCGGGCGCACTCCATATGTCATTGGCGGGCTAGACTACGCCAATAAGGTAGGCGCAACAAGCATTGCATTATCTTGTAATCCAGAATCTCCGATTGCCAATATTGCCAATATCGCGATATGCCCTGTTGTTGGACCAGAAGCATTAACCGGCTCCACTCGACTAAAATCAGGAACAGCACAAAAACTCGTACTCAATATGCTGACAACAGCAAGCATGATACGCTTAGGCAAAAGCTACCAAAATTTAATGGTCGATGTGAAAGCGACTAACGCCAAGCTGGTTGCAAGAGCTACCCGTATTGTCATACAAGCAACCGATTGTAATCAGCAACAAGCTCAAGACACCCTTAAAAAAACCGACTATGACGTTAAACTCGCTATTTTGATGATATTAACTGGGCTAGACAGGGATGCAGCAAAAGAACAGTTAAACCTTCAACATGGTTACTTGAGGAAAGCTGTCATTGAACAAACAAACGGAAGTTAGCATAAGTAAAGCGCCTAAGTTTTAATTATGCGCTTGGTAATATTGGCGATATAACAGGCTCAATGTAAAATGAGTTAATTAGAATATTCATTCCAGCCACGCTGCCATTCCATGCGAAACTTTTGTGCACCTTCAGTTCCTTCACAAACACCATCATAGTGCTGACCCGTAAGCCCTATTTGGTAGGCCTGGTTAGGATTACAAAACTCTTCCAAGCCAACCATATAACCTTGTTCATAGTCACTATGCTTGGTACTTCCTAGTTTAGAAAGCTGGTTTATGGAACGCTGATTATTACCTCGAATACCATCTTGATAACCTATCGTATACCAATCACCTTGTTGGACAAGCTGCTCTGTCGTCGCCGCACACGCGAATAACGTAGTTAGCATAATGAGAAGGATCAGTTTTTTCACGATTTTTCCTTGTTTGTCTATCCAAGTATCTAACAGGCACAGAGAGATAATGTCAATTGCCGCCGTTTGCGTCAACACTTCCTATTACTCAGCTTTCTAAATCCTAAACAAAGTAATAAAAACGGATTTATTGAGAACAATAACCGAGCTAACAGAACCTACTGGCATAGATATGTATTATATCAACTAAATAACTCACTTATCACTGTGGAGCAAGTGTCATGATTTGGTTTTTAAGCTGTGTTGCAGCGCTCATTGGAGGCTACTTCCTCTATGGAAGATTTATCGAAAAAATTTTCCGTATAAACGTAGAACGTCAAACTCCAGCACACAGTCAATCTGATGGAGTTGATTATGTGCCCATGTCAACTAAGAAGGTTTATCTAGTTCAGTTACTCAATATCGCAGGCGTAGGCCCGATTTTTGGTCCTATAATGGGCGCCTTGTATGGTCCGGCGGCCATGCTGTGGATAGTCATTGGCTGTATTTTTGCGGGCGCTGTACACGACTATTTCTCTGGTATGTTGTCGGTACGTAACGGCGGGGCATCTATACCGACAATTACCGGTAAATACCTAGGCAAAAGCGCCAAACACTTTATGAATATTTTTGCGATTGTCTTGCTGCTACTGGTTGGTGTTGTATTCGTTTCAGCCCCTGCTGGCATGATCACTAATCTTATCAACGACCAAACTAACCTATCGGTTAGCATGACAACAACTGTGATCGCTATCTTTATTTATTATATTGTCGCTACCCTCGTCCCTGTCGATAAAATAATCGGTCGGTTTTACCCACTGTTCGGTGCCTTACTCCTTTTCATGTCTATTGGTTTAATCAGTGCAGTTACACTATCAAGTGAACACACGCTAATGGGGAGCTTTCAAGTCAAAGACATGTTTACCAATCTAAATCCAAACGATATGCCTCTATGGCCAGCATTATTTATTACTATTGCTTGTGGTGCTATATCTGGCTTCCATGCGACTCAATCACCACTCATGGCTCGCTGCATGGAGAATGAGCGCAATGGACGATTTGTCTTTTATGGCGCGATGATTGGTGAAGGAGTCATTGCCCTTATTTGGTGCGCACTTGCTCTGTCCTTCTTCGACAACTTAGAGGCTCTATCACAAGCGGTGAGCACCGGTGGACCTGGAAACGTTGTCTATAGTGCGTCTTTTGGCTTACTAGGAGTATTTGGTGGCGTCATGGCTTTTCTGGGAGTGGTCATTTTGCCAATTACCTCAGGGGATACTGCCTTTCGTTCAAGTCGTCTAATATTAGCTGAATACTTCAACATGGAGCAGAAAACACTCAGTAACAGACTGGTAATAGCTATCCCACTCTTTATTATCGGTGGCATACTGACCCAAATCGACTTTGGGGTCATTTGGCGATATTTTGGGTTCGCGAATCAAACCACGGCAGTGATGATGTTATGGACAGCTTCAGCTTACTTAGTCCGTCAAAATAAACTCCATTGGGTAACCACTATTCCCGCGATCTTTATGACAACAGTTGTGATAAGTTTTATCCTCAATAGCAGTACTCTTGGATTGGGTCTTGCAATAGACATATCAACTGCGGTTGGTCTCATCTGTTCAGTTATGACAACTCTTTATATCACCAAGCTTCCAAAGAAGACTCAGCAAGATGAAATTGAACACAGCGACACTGAGCCCGAAAAGCTAACATAGTCGATAAAAAAGGCTCCGTAGGAGCCTTTAAATATGTAAAGGGAGAACTGCTGGAGAGCGGCAAGATAGACTAATCAACTTGTTTGATTTGCAACTCTTTCGGTACTTCGAAGAACATATTTTCTTCTCTACCCTGTACTTCTTCTACCGTTCTGGTTCCAATCAGGTCTTGAATTCGTTCTAGGATCTTGTTCACAAGCTCTTCTGGTGCAGAGGCTCCAGCGGTAACACCGACTTTTACTTTGCCTTCTAACCAGTCAGGCTCGATATCTTCAGGACAATCGGTCAAATAGCCAGGAGTACCCAACTTTTCAGACAATTCCTTTAAGCGAGTGGAGTTAGATGAGTTTTTCGACCCCACTACAATCACAACATCAACATCGACTGCCATATCTCGTACAGCATCTTGGCGATTTTGTGTCGCGTAGCAAATATCATCTTTACGCGGGCCTTGGATATGCGGAAAAACTCGGCGAAGTTCTTCAATCACATCCGCAGTTTCATCAACAGACAAGGTTGTTTGGCTCACATAGTGAAGATGAGTAGGGTCTTTCACTTTGTCGACAAGCCCAATAACATCCGCTGGTGTTTCAACCAAATACATACCACCCTGATCGCTTGCGTATTGTCCCATAGTTCCTTCGACTTCAGGATGTCCGGCGTGGCCAATCAAGACAACTTCCATGTGCTTACGGCTAGCGCGCGCAACCTCCATATGGACCTTGGTTACTAGCGGGCAAGTTGCATCAAAAACCGTTAAGTCTCTCTCTTTAGCTTCCCTTCGAACCGCTTGCGAAACACCGTGAGCAGAAAAAATCACAATATTATCATCTGGAACTTCGTGCAACTCTTCAACAAAAACTGCGCCTCTTTGCTTCAGCCCTTCCACAACAAATCGGTTGTGAACGACTTCATGACGAACATAAATCGGTGGCTGATAAAGTTCCAATGCACGCTCGACAATACTGATTGCACGATCGACACCTGCGCAAAACCCACGTGGGTTAGCTAAAAGAATTTTCATTTCATTGCTCATAATGAGTCTATTGTTACTTCAGTTCATTATTCTACTGACAAAATCTCAACTTCAAAAGTCACATCTTGACCAGCTAGAGGGTGATTAAAGTCTACCGTTACTGAATCACCTGCGATTTCAGTAATGATTCCAGGAATTTCCACGCCATCTGGGCCGGAAAATGCCATAACTGTTCCAATTTCCACTTCTGCATCGCCGACAAACTTAGCTCGATCCATATAGTGGACATTATCAGGGTTTGGAGCGCCAAATGCATCTTTAGCTTGCAGCTCAACGGTCTTCTGATCTCCAACCTTCAAACCAAGCAAACATTGTTCAAAGTTTTCACTCAGACTCCCATCACCCATAACGAACTTAGCTGGTTTACCCATGTTATAGGTACTATCTGCGACAGAACCATCTTGAAGTTTGATCGTAAAATGCAGGGTCACTGCAGATTGTTGGACAATAGTCGTCACAATATTATTTCCTTGATACTATTTAGAGTTCTCAATTTACAGAGTTCTCAAGCATAAACGCGTCAATTATTTACCAGAAGTAAGCGTAGATTTAACTTGTCTCTTGGCCTTTCTTGTTACGGAAGCCATCCAGAATAATCATCACTGCGCCAATACAAATTGCACTATCGGCAAGGTTGAACGCTGGCCAATGATAACTTCCCCAGAAGAAATCCAAGTAGTCGACCACAAAACCATGTACAACGCGATCAAATACATTACCGACTGCTCCGCCAATAATTAGAGCGTAAGCAATATTGTTCCATTTCTCTTTAGCCGAAAGTTTTCTCATCCAGTAGGTTAGTAGACCCGTAACCCCAAAGGCAATGCCTGTAAATAACCAGCGTTGCCAACCTGCTTGATCACTTAAAAAGCTAAATGCAGCTCCATAGTTATGAACGTAGAGCAAATTAAAAAAAGGTAACACCTCGATGCGATTAGCCCAACCATATCCCATGGTATCCATAACTAAGAGTTTAATACCGATGTCCATCAGAAAAATAACCATGGCAACCCACAGCCAGCGTACTCCTGAATTTTTAAGAGTTAATGCTTGTTCGTTCATACCATTCCTAAAACTAGCCCCAGTAAAGACTGGGGCTATAGACTGACTAAAAAGTTCCAAGTGACAGTAATATTCGCTTGTTAAGCGAATTTACGAACTTCACCCTCTCCTTCCACGTTAGATACGCAGCGACCACAAATTTTTTCATGGCCCTCAATGCTGCCTACATCAGGTGAGTGATGCCAGCAACGATCACACTTGTCTGCATCTACCACTGACACCTCAACAAATAGCCCCTCAATATCGGTAGCCTGCGCTGCATCAGATTTCTCACTGATAGGCCTAATAATCGCCGCTGAAGTGAGTAACACAAAACGTAATTCGTTAGCCAGCTTATTTACTTTTTCTGTCAAAGCATCATCAGCGTATAAAATCACTGAAGCCTGCAATGCACTACCTATGGTTTTGTCATTTCGAGCGGCTTCTAGCAGTTTATTTACTGAGCCTCTAATAGTCTGAATGTCAGACCAAAACTCGTTATTTAGAGTTTCACCATCGGCAAGGCCAAACAAACCATCGAACCATTCACCTGTGAAAACAAATTTGTCACGTTTACCTGGCATCTCGTTCCAAATTTCGTCTGCAGTAAATGACATAATAGGTGCCATCCAGCGAACCAGAGCTTCAACAATATAGTAAAGCGCCGTTTGACAGCTGCGCTGAGCATGCCCGCCACGCTTGGCCGTGTACTGGCGATCTTTAATAATATCGAGGTAGAAAGAGCCCATTTCGATCGAGCAGAATTGCATTAGACGCTGTGTTACCGCATGAGTATTATACTCATCGTAAGCTTTAACAATTTCTTCTTGAGCCGCAAGCGCACGCCCTACAGCCCAGCGATCTAACGCCACCATGTCTTCTGCTGCAACAATATCCGTCTCAGGATTAAAGCCACTAAGGTTGGCTAAGAAGAATCGAGCTGTGTTACGAATACGGCGATAAGCGTCCGCGCTGCGTTTTAAAATCTCATCAGAAACGGCCACTTCGCCAGTATAATCCGTTGATGCTACCCATAAGCGCAGAATATCCGCACCAAGCTTGTTAGTTACATCTTTCGGAGCAACAACATTACCAATAGATTTAGACATCTTACGGCCTTGACCGTCAACCACAAATCCATGGGTTAGAACTTGTTTGTATGGCGCTTCACCCTTCATCGCTATCGACGAAATGAGCGACGACTGGAACCAACCTCTGTGTTGGTCAGAACCTTCAAGGTATAAGTCTGCACTATGACCATTGTATTCTTCACGATCATCAACAACAGAATAGTGAGTCACGCCTGAATCAAACCATACATCAAGTGTATCTAACACCTTTTCGTACTTGGCTGCATCATCACCGAGTAAATCTGCAATATCCAGATCCCACCATGCTTGAATACCTTTTTGTTCAACTAACTTGGCAACTTGTTCAATCAACTCTGATGTATTTGAGTGAAGCTCAGCCGTTTCTTTATGAACAAACAGTGCTATCGGCACGCCCCAGGTACGTTGACGAGAGATACACCACTCAGGACGGCCTTCAATCATGCCTTCAATACGGCTCTGTCCCCATTCAGGCATCCATTCAACGCCTTTGATAGATTCAAGCGCTTTGTTGCGTAGACCAGCTTGATCCATAGACACAAACCATTGCGGTGTCGCGCGGAAAATAATAGGGGTTTTATGACGCCAACAATGCGGATAGCTATGTTCATAAGCATGGTGATGAAGTAAAGCGCCCTTTTCTTTTAGCGTTTCAACAATAACATCATTTGCTTTAAACACATGTTGACCAGCAAACAGCTCAGTATCTGGGAGGTAAACACCGTTAGAGCCAACAGGGTTTGCTACTTCTAAATCATATTTGTTGCCCACCGCGAAGTCTTCCGGACCATGACCTGGAGCGGTATGAACCACACCTGTACCAGACTCAGTGGTAACATGATCACCAAGAATAGCAGGCACGCTAAAATCGTAAAACGGGTGATCAAACTTAGACAGCTCAAGATCACTTCCTTTGGCAAAGCCTAGGTTGTGATAATGCTCAACACCAACGCGATCCATAACGTCTTTGGCAAGCTCAGAAGCCACTATGATTCGCTCCGGGTTGTCCCCTTCGACTTGCACTAGAACATACTCAAGATCATCACGCAGACATACTGCTCGGTTTGCAGGCAGTGTCCAAGGTGTTGTGGTCCAAATAACGATGGAAATACCACCTTTGCCTTCATGCCCTTCAGTCAGTGAAAACTTAGACAGTAGAGCCGCCTCATCACTGGCTTTAAAGCGCACGTCGATAGATGGGGAGACTTTATCTTTATACTCAACTTCTGCTTCAGCTAGTGCACTACCACAGTCTGTACACCAATGAACCGGTTTAAAACCTTTTAAAAGGTGGCCATTATCGGCAATCTTACCGAGTGCACGAATGATATTGGCTTCTGTAGCAAAATCCATAGTGCGGTATGGTTTATCCCACTCACCCATAATACCAAGGCGCTTAAAGCTCTCTTTTTGGCCCTCAACTTGGCCTGCTGCATACTTACGGCATTCTTCACGAAACTCAGCCGAAGAGATCTTTTGTCCCGGTTTGCCTTTCTTTTTTTCTACCATTAGTTCAATTGGTAGGCCATGGCAATCCCAACCAGGAATGTATGGCGCATCAAAACCAGAAAGTGTTTTGGATTTAATAATAATGTCTTTAAGAATCTTATTTAGTGCGTGGCCAATGTGAATGTCACCATTCGCGTAAGGGGGGCCATCATGTAGAACGAAAGATTTTTTGCCTTTCTTCGCTTTACGGATTTCACCGTAAAGGTCTTCTTTGTACCAACGCTTAAGCATTTCTGGCTCACGATTAGCCAGGTTGCCACGCATTGGAAACCCCGTTTCAGGAAGGTTCAGGGTATCTTTATACTCACTCATCGATTCTTAATTCCGTTGTGTTGGGTGACAGTTAGACATTATGCCAAGCAGCGAACTAAACCGCTTGGTCTTCATACTGACGCAGCCACACCCTTGCTGCTTCAGCATCCAATTTAATTTGTTGTTTTAGTAAGTCAAAAGACTCAAATTTTTGCTCATTTCGAATTTTATTCAGCAGAACAATTTCAAGCTGTTTGCCGTATAAATCCGCATCAAAGTCAAACAGATGTACTTCTAGTTGCTGGCGAATACCACTCACCGTTGGTCGAGTGCCTATATTGGCAACACCACCTATCGGCCGCTCATCTAGACCAAGAGCATGAACCGTATACACTCCTGCAACTGGTGAGACGCTGCGTTTAAGTGGAATGTTCGCGGTAGGAAAACCTATGGTTCTACCTAGCTTTCTGCCATGAGCGACTCTGCCACTGATGCTGTAATTTCGCCCCAGCATCTTTGAAGCGAGTGGTAAGTGATCACTCGCTAAAGCTTCTCGTATTGCCGTACTGCTGATACGTAGCTGCTGCAGACAAAAGCTATGGGTATTCACCACATCGAAGCCATGCTCCTTACCAGCCGCTTGTAACATTGCAAAGTTACCTTGCCGCTCTCGACCAAAGCAAAAGTCATCTCCAACGACCAGAAACTTAACACCCAATCGCCTTACCAACAAGTCACTAATAAAATCTTGGGCAGTTTGATTAGCAAAGCCATGGTTGAAATTGACACACAACAGGCGGCCAATATCAAGTTTCTCTAATTGAGTAAACTTATCTCTCAAACGAGTTAATCGAGCTGGCGCTTTATCTTTAGCAAACAGCTCCAATGGCTGTGGTTCAAACGTCATGACTGTCGAGGGCAAACCGATTTCTTTTGCCTTATCAGATAGTTTGTTCAAAACAACCTGATGGCCAAGGTGTACTCCATCAAAGTTACCTATCGTCAGAACACACCCCGCATGATGTGCTTTGATATTGTGGATACCTCGAATAAATTCCATTCAGCGCGTCTAAGTCCTATTGGCTTCAAATTTAATACTACGTGAAACCGACAGATTATATACTAATCATCATTGCTATGTCGCGGCTTTTAAGTCTTTTAAACGAACACCCATAATCAAAAGCGAAATTACATAAACCGCAGCACCTGCGACGATCAAAAGTAATAGCCAAATAACTCGATTAGATAAGCTCCAATTTAACCAAACTGAAATATCTTCTAGTTGCCATAAAATAGCACCAGCCATCAAACCACCAGCAATGATAGATTTAACAATGAAAGCCACAGTTCGTCGAGTCAATTGATACACTTCAGCCAAATGGAGACCTCGATATAACAAAGACATATTCACCAAAGCAGATAATGCCGTGGCAATAGCCAAGCCAACATACCCATAAAACCAAGCGAATATAGCGTTAAACACCATATTGGTTACCATGGCGATAATTCCGTACTTAACAGGCGTTTTGGTATCTTGGCGCGAGTAGTAGCCCGGAGCGAGAACCTTAATCAGCATAAAATTAAGCAGGCCAGAGGCATAAGCCATCAAAGACATAGAGGCACGTTCAACGTCCATAGGACTGAACTCACCACGCATAAAAAGGACCATTAGCATAGGCTTAGCTAGCACCATCAAGCCCAACGTGGCTGGAACACCGAGCAAGACGACCATGCGAACTCCCCAATCCATAGTCTGCGAAAAGCCAACACTATGAGAATCTACGTGCTTTCGCGACAAAGCAGGCAAAATGACGGTAGCAATAGCGATACCAAACAAACCTAAAGGGAATTCAAGTAAGCGATCTGAATAATAGAGCCAACTAATTGACCCCGTTTGTAAGAAGCTGGCAATAAAGGTATCAAACAGTAAATTTATCTGGCTAACCGACACACCAAACAAAGCGGGGATCATCAGAGTCCGAATTTTAACCACTCCTGGATCCTTCCACCCCCAAGCAGGTTTAACAAACACCCCAGCTTTAACTAAAAAGGGAATTTGAAATAGAAACTGCACTAAGCCGCCAAGAAAAACACCAATCGCCAAGCCTACCTCAGGCTGAGAGATATTAGGCGAGATATACCAAGCCGATAAAATGATCATTACATTTAGGAAAACAGGCGTAAAAGAAGAGACAGCAAATTTCCCTAAGGTATTTAAGATCGCGCCTGATAAAGCAACAAAGGTAATGAACCACAGATAAGGAAAAGTGATCTTAAGCATAAAGCTCGCCAACTCAAATTTTCCGGCAGAAGGGCCACCATTAACCCAATCAAGAAACCAACCAAAGCCAAATAAAGCGGTCACAGCGCCTGAGCATAAAACGCCTAAGACGGTGACGATAGACACTAAAACACCTAAAGTACCCGCAGCTCTCGCAATTAACTGGCGAGTTTTATCCATATCACCCGTTGCATGATATTCCGTTAGTACGGGTACAAATGCCTGAGAGAATGCACCCTCTGCAAATAAACGGCGCAAAAAGTTGGGGATTTTATTGGCAAAAAAGAACACATCCGCACTGGCACCAGCCCCCATTAAATTGGCCACAACAACATCGCGTACCAAACCCAGCACACGAGAGACAAAAGTCATAGCACTAACAATTAGTCCTGATTGGAGTAGACGTTTACTCACAGCTACCTCGAAAGTCCTGTAATACTAATTATTGACCTCCACTCTACAACGCGAATGTCAGTGCTAGAGTAGATTAGTATTAGCAATGAAAAAAAAATACTGATAGAATCCCCGCCATCTTAACCGTGAAGACCCCTCTAATCCAAAATTTGTTTGGCTTCGATTGGTTTTTGCACAAATCATTTGACATTTAAGCGCAAATAGGGGATATTCCTCGCCCTTAAATTGTCACCGAACTTAAGTTTTTGGGAGTTAGACCCTTGGCAAATAGTAAATCTGCTAAGAAGCGCGCTATCCAAGCTGAGAAACGTCGCCAGCACAATGCTAGCCGTCGTTCAATGATGCGCACTTACATGAAGAAAACTGTTGCTGCTATCGAAGCAGGCGACAAAGCTGCTGCAACTGAAGCTTTCGCTACAGTTACACCAATCCTAGACCGTATGGCAACTAAAGGCCTTATTCATAAGAATAAAGCTGCTCGCCACAAGTCTCGTTTCGCTGCTGCAATCAAAGCTCTGTAATAAAGCTCTGATTCCTTTAGCGAAAAAAACCGGCCTAGGCCGGTTTTTTTATATCCAAGAAAACTAAGTTCAGACGTCTACTGCCTATGCGCAATATATACTATGCAGAAGGTGTATCATTGACTTAACTTCTTCACTGCTTAACGTGTAAAACACGGTTTGTGCCTCTTTGCGAGTATTCACTAAACCATCACGACGCAACCATGCTAAATGCTGTGATAATGCCGATTGGCTTAACTCTAACTGACTACATAACTCGCCAACAGAAAGTTCTTGATTATGCAATAAGCATAAAATTTGCAGGCGTCTTTCATTTGCCATGGCTTTGAGTAGTACTACCGCTTTGGCAGAATTTTTTTCCATTTCTTTTAAATTCATCGGCTAGCACCTCTTAAAACACCATAAAATCTCAAGCCTGTCATTTACATGTTGATACATTCACAAAGCCGATACTAATCTATTTGCATCAAGTAATCTATTTGTTAGAACCAGAAATATTAGTACTGGAACAGATCCGTAAAATCAGCATCACATACATTCTTTACCGAAGGGTGTTGTATCATACGTTCCGCAAAAATAACGTAATATTCTTCTTTAAGTTCTTTTACATGCTCTATCAGTCGTAAAGGCAGATCATTCTCAACTTCGGACATATAGAGAGAAGGCGCCAACAAAATCACATCTGAGTGATAACGTGAGAAAGATTTCATTAAGGCCGCATCATCAAACTCTCCTAGAATATTAGGTTGTAGTCCTTGATAATCAAACCACTGCAATACTTTTCTCCCCATTGCTGTTCGACTACCAGGTATCAATAGTTTTTTCTCCTCTAAAACCGCTGGAAATGTTAGGTGCCCAGTATCGCCATTAGAGAAAAACCCCATATGACATTCCCCAAGCTTTTTACTGTATAAACCTGGTAGCTGACTTGAATCAACGGGGCAGTCGGACAAAATCATATCAAGCTTATGTTGAGATAATTGCTCAAGAAGCATTTCATGGGTCGATTCAAAACATCGTAAGTGGATACTATTATCAGGTGGCACAGCTGTCATAAGCACCTTACTTACCAAGCGTTTAGATAAAGCATCTGCAACCCCAACATCAAACAACATATTGGCTCGCTGGCTGTAATTAACAATATCCAACATCTCGTAACTAAGACCAAACATACGCTCCGCATATTTAAAAACCAGTTGCCCTAGCTCAGTAGGTTCAATACCTCGGCCACTGCGTTTGGTTAACTTACCTCCCATGCGCTCTTCCAATGCCTTTATTTGCCCGGTTACTGTTTGGGGAGTAAGAAATAAGGCATCAGCCGCTTTTGTTACTGACCCTTGGTTACATACCATCCAAAAGTAGTAAAGGTGATTGTAATTTAAATGTGACATCATCTCTCTCTGCTTTCAATATCGTTATCGGTTATAGCAAAACCAGTTTATGACAACAAGCACTCGAAAAAACCGAAGTAAACACAAGAATAAACATGGATAAAGCGAAGTCTACTTCACGTAAAATGACAATCAGGAGTAATCTGCATCACAAAACTTTGTTTTTAAATTCTAACTAGAAAAAGTTAAAATCTAAATATTGATTAAAATCAATAACTAAAGAATATTAAATCTTCTTAATAAGCAAAAAATCACCGCAAAATATAACTGTAATATTAATGACATAATTAACCTCTACTATCGCCAACAGTTTTAATAATTGACCGTAACAATGATTCTGGTCCACGGAGAAAATTTATGAACCAAGCTATTACAACAGCAGCACCTATTTCGAGTACAACTCGATGGTTGCGCTGGGCTAACTTGGCATTCATGCTGTATCTATTGCTTTTAGCAGTATCTATGGTTGGTAGTGGTTTTAAATGGGCAACAGGCGATCAAGCAAAGGTTTTATTTGAATTTGCTTCGCACCCGGTTGCGGGCTTGATGATAGGTCTAGTTGCTACTGCTCTCATTCAATCTTCAAGTACTGTGACTTCTATTATTGTAGGGCTTGTTGCGGGTGGATTACCTGTTGAAACTGCTATCCCAATGATCATGGGAGCGAATATAGGAACGACGGTAACCAATACGCTCGTTTCTCTGGGGCACATTCGCAATAAAGAAGAATTCAAGCGCGCTTTTGCCAGTGCCACAATTCATGACTTCTTCAACTTATTAGCCGTGGCTATTTTCCTCCCCCTAGAAATGATGTTTGGTATTTTGGAAAAAGTTTCTCATTGGCTAGTTTCACCATTTCTGGCGACAGGCGACATGAGTATGAAGGGACTAAACTTCATCAAGCCTATTACTAAGCCCGTTGTCGGAGCACTCAAGGAACCATTGAGCACCTTTGGCGATACAATGGGTGGCGTGATGCTTATAGCTATCGGTATCGCAACTATTTTTGTAGCGATTACCGTGATGGGTAAATTGATGAAAAGCCTGATGGTTGGGCGTGCTCGTGAAATCCTAAAAAGCGCAATCGGTCGCGGTCCAATCCATGGCATCTTATCAGGCTCAGTAGTCACAGTATTGGTACAGTCTTCTTCGACAACAACCAGCTTAATGGTACCTCTGGTAGGCTCTGGCGTATTAAAAGTGAGAGATGTTTATCCCTTTACTTTGGGGGCCAATATAGGTACTTGTATTACCGCATTGCTAGCGGCAACGGCTGCATCAGGTGAGTTTGCTGTTTTTGCTCTGCAGATAGCACTAGTTCATCTATCATTTAACATACTAGCAACCGTACTTATTTTTGGTATTCCAGTACTGAGAGAATTACCGGTTAAGGCTGCAGATATCATCTCGGACATGGCGGTAAAAAATAAAGCGGTTGTCGCTGGTTACCTCTTAGCGGTGTTCCTAGTATTGCCCGGCGCTATCCTCGCACTCAGTGCATAAGTAAAACCGATAAAACAAAACCCCGCACATGATTGCGGGGTTTTCTGTTTTAGATATGCCAGTAAGAATGTTATTAAACTGAAAATGGGTATTGAATAGGATCGTGATGCTCATACCCTTCAACCCAAAAATCATCCAACGTCACCCATGTTTCCAAATCTTCAAGTGACTTTATCTCAGGATTGATATGGAAAGTAGGCGCGTTTTTTGGTTCGCGCTTTAGTTGCACATCACGCATCAGCTCTAGCTGATCTTCATAAATATGCGCATTAACGATCTTATGATAAGCCTGACCGGCTTTCTTACCTGTGATCTGGGCGATGACAGCCAGAAACACATAAACTTGCACCATATTAAAGTTTAGGCCCATGAACTTTAAACCCCCAAAATATTGCACAATTAGTAGATATAAGTCACGGTTTCTTGAGCTTATCAACTATGCATTTTATACCTTGCACAATTACTATGGTCAGGCACCTTTTCTCAATGCGCTCATTATGGTCGATTTCTTTTCAATTGCTAACATCATCTTTCGAAAGCTGATTGAGTAGAAAACATCGCTTCAAACAAATAGCGGAACGAAAGTTATCCATCAATCAAAGTATGACTTCAATATAATTGGTGTTTTTAGCCGCATGATAGGACTAAAGTTTCATAATGGTTGACTTTGACATCCTGATGCTAGCCAGAATCGTGCTGAAGCATACTTGGACAAAAATAGTTTATAACCGAAGCTCTAAATTGATGCTTTCGGATAAGCAATGTCTGTTCCAAGTAAAGCCAAAACGTGTCTATGAACTCGGTGTATGTTCATGGAGAGTCAAGCTGCTTCCATCAAAAAAGCTTCATTGAAAACACCAACATACTGTACTATGTGCATAATATTTTATCTAAAGGCTAGAGCATGGCAATAAAGAACGTCATTCTTCATGAAGTTACTCGTGACAACGATGGTGCCCCTGTAGTAACAAATCTGCGTGATGAAGAAAACTCCACTGAAGGCTTGGGAAGCAAGCTAACTGAACAACTAATTGAATTGTTCTCTCAATCAACGCTTAACATTGGTGAATTTGGTGCGGATGGTGATCCGACGCTTGAACCAGCTTTCGAACAGCAATTAAAGCGCCTACATAACAAAGAGAAAACCTTCGTTGAAACTACCAAGGACATGGCTGAACGATTTGCTGAAATTATCAGTGAGCCTAAGCTCCAAAGTGTAAAAGGTGGTATACTCGCATTCTACATGTATGAGTATCGTGAGAATACATTGTTAGCAATTACCGTATTAAATCGAATTGACGGTATTAACGCTAGCAAAGATCTTGATTTAAGTTCAGCTACAATCATAGACCTTAACCGCTTACATTTAGGTGCTTCTATCAACTTAACTGACTGGGAAGAGGACTTGAGCAGTCGTTACATCAAGTTCAAGACAGGTCGTTCCGTTGAAATGCGCGATTACTTTGAGTCTTTCATTGGGTGTCAGCGTGATAAACAAGCCGCAACTCGTGAAACGAGTGCTTTAAAAACTGCGATCAAAACTTATTCTTCTGAGCTAGGCTTAGATAGTGATGACACGCAATCAAAATTAGATAGTGCTCATAGCTTTATCCAAGAGCAACAGAAAGCGGGTAAAGAAGTGCTCCTAACACATGTCGCTAATGCGGTTTTCCCTGATTCAACTGACGATTTCTTAGTAATTGCTCGTAACGATGAACACCAACTAAGTGAACAAATAGCGATTAGTTCAGCAGAGTTGAAACGTTATGTTCGCTTAAGCGGGCGTGGTAAAGGTGTATCAATTAGCTTTGACAACGAATTGCTCGGTAAGACTGTTACATTTGAAAATGAACAGTTGATTTTTACTGATATACCAGAGACATTAAAACAGAACATTATAGACCTTCAGCGAGAAGCTAAAGACAATGACTAGTTATGAACATTGAGACGTTAGAGCTATACAAGTCGATAAGAGAGTTGATGACCGATGTGGTTGTTGACGGTAACGACGTGTCTGGTTATGTAGACTTTAACGCAGATATTGTTGACAAGCTTAAGCTGTTGAATGAAGTTGAGCTGTGCTCGGCTTCATTTGGTATTTATAAAGACGATACTAGAAAGCTTGATTTAACAGTAAACGATGAGATTACTAACAAGCACTACAATGCGTTCAATCGAGCTAAGATCGAATTAAGCAAACAATCAGCTCAAAACAAAGATCACTTTATATGCTCTACTTGGGCTGACTTAACAAACTATACAGATTATCTGCTCAATCCAGTTAAAGCTGTCTATATCAGCGATCTCAACGAGATTCTCACAAAAGATTCTAGAGATGCAAAGTTCACAACTTATCTAAATGTTTCGAAAGTGTGTAACTTAATTAAAGATGTTGCCCATACAAACAAAGGCAACATATATACTATTTTATGTGGTCAGCCACTAGACATAACTTTGTCTCTTAATAACTCAGTGCTTAGTGCAGAAATCGATATTGGTTTTTATGATGAGTTGCTCGGCAAAGACCAGCACAAAGAAGCGATGAACAGTTTAGTTCGTGAGGCCCTTTACAACCTACTAAGTGATCTTGACCCTAAGTCAAGATTGTCTCATCTAGTTAACCATTTTAACGCTTTTACAAGTAAGCTATTGGTTAGTTATGAGCAATATGTTCGAAACTATTCATTTGATAAAGTTCGCAAAGAGTATCGAGAGAAAGCAACAGAGTACATTGATAAAGTAAATAAGGTTTTTGATGAAGTTGCCACCAAAACATTCTCGATTCCATTAGGTGTATGGTTTGCTACTTCTCAAATGCAAGCAACAGACTCGATGGAAAGTCTTCAATTTTTTAAGAATATTTCGTACTGCGTTATGGTGTTCTTCCTAGTTGTTGTGGTCTGCTGGAATATGTTAGGTCAGTTTGCGACATTAAGTGCTACTGAGAATGAATACAAAGACCTGTTCAAACGTCTTGGTGATGAACTTGAAGATGGGCAAAAGAGTGAACTTGGAACATTAGAGCAGAACCTAGACACAAGAAAACTGAGAGTGTGGCTCAAGCTCTCAGCTACTATGATCTTTGCTATCGTATTACTTGGTTTTACAGTGCTGGTCACGTACAAAGCGATTACGCTTCCAATAGCAGCCGGATAAATAAATCATAGATCAAACCTCCTTCCAACTACTGGGAGGAGGTTATTACGTCTTAACTATTACTTGGACATTAGTTGTATTAGCTCATCTAATGCAAACTTTGCTCGTTTGAAAATGATTTACAATGACTCGTAACTTGTTTAGGGGGCATTTTTGATTTTGACTGATTTGTGCAACAGGCTGTTGCACAATTAGAAGATTGGATTGGAATTGTTGTCGAATTTGCTGCAACTGAGGCTTTCCTCGAGACCTTAGTATTTGATACTAGAAAAGTATGTATCCGAGTGTTAAGCCCACAATCATTATGATGATACTGGTTAATGTCATATTGTTGTCGACACATTCATCAAGCTTACTCATTCGAAGTTCCTCTTTCTTTGCTAATCATGTCAAAACCATGTTCAACCCCATATATTACTTCACGTAAGAGTGCCTTGTTTGGTGAATCCAAATTAGCAATGACTCGACCAATTTCATTGCCCAAGTTACAAAACTCAATATCACCATCTGGAAGGCTATCAAGTGCTAACTTGAGGTTTGAAAGAAAAATATCAGGGTTCAGTAAATCTAAACTAGGTTCATCGAAAACCTCATTTCGGTTGGCCATGAAATCATCTGTAACCCGTTCTCCCCCGTCGGCGAAGGATATCCAATCAGGTTTTGTTTCGCTCTTTGCAAGCAAATCACTGTGGGTATTATTAGGAGTCATCCCTTCTAGCAGCTCTTTTTCGGTCAATTTTTTCTTGCTCATCGCATACAACCTGACAGGATATTTAGATTAATTGCAGTATAGCAAAATCAGCTAGACTGCCGTTAGAACGAATACGCTGAAACAAACTTCGGGGCAAAAACCACGACTGAGATACAAAGCCGCCCACCTCCGCACTGCCAACCCCATCACAAAACCACAATTATCTACTGAGAGTAAAAACCGTCGTTTTCACTAGCCTTTCAGTCTCTTTAAATATCCCTCTAGGTACTTACACCAATTCATTAGTGAATTGGTGGGTGTTTTTTAGCCTTTATCCCCTGTTTTTGCACAGTGATGATTTTAATGTAACTTGTTACAGTTCAGCCATTTAATATGCATGTGGATTAATTATCCACAATTACTGTGATCACAAGAGTGAAGCTGTATGGCGAATGATATTGAGTTTAGCTTTGAAGTCTCTGGGTTTTTAGGGGCATTCAAAGTCGA
>NZ_JAKRGI010000028.1:0-38939 GCF_022347625.1 Vibrio sp. Of14-4
TCATCACAACTATCCACATAAACAATAACTTACTAAATATTCTATCGACAAAACGAGACTAAGCACTCAACAAAACAAGCCATTTTTCATACTCAAACCGGATTCAAACCTAATAAACTGTGCGGATACACAGCAAGGGAGAGTGGAGATGGCAAGTAAATTTTTTGAACAAAATGTTTTGGTCAAGATATCCGGACAGTTCAAGAATTGCTAGGCCACTCAGATGTGGCGACGACACAAATCTATACACATGTAATTGGTGAGCACTTTGCTGGTACTGTAAGCCCACTAAATAAAATTTCAGTAGAAAACCACGAGGCAAACCGATAGTTCTTGTAATCAACCCAAGTTCACCTCAGCGGAGAAGAGCCGAAAAACTAAGTCGTATTTGGAATCGAGAGTTGAACAGCGAAAATAGTCTAAATTATTTCGGGGCAAAAACATCTTACCATAACAAAACCGCCAGCTTTTGCGTGGCGGTTTAATGTTAATTATTACTTAATGATTATAACTCATCTTCTATCGTGGAAAGTCGTGAATTTCTGGTTGGGAAAGCGGTAATTACATAACCGTCACTACCCACTACAATGGCGACATTGGTAAACAGATAATGATAACGACCATACACAAAAGTGACGGCTGCATAGTCTCTGCGTTGGCCGCCTTCACCCGTTCTGGTTGTAATTCTGGGGTTACCGTCAACACTGGTTAAGGCTGCCATAATCATGCGTGCTAACATCTCTCGGTTGTGAAAGCCATGCTGCATGAAGTCTCTTTGGTGACCACCATCTCTGTTGGTCCATATGTGCTCTAACCCGAAGCCAAACCTTCCGCTACGACCATTATTGGCTTCAGACAAAACCACAAATCTGCGATTATTACCCGGAGCGGCCCCATCATAGGCAATTGCCCAAGTGTTATTGGCTACTTCATTGTAAGTCATACGTGAGCTTACACCACTATTGGTAAATGCTCTTACCATGGTATGGAAGTTTGCGGAATTTCTGGTGTAATAGTCTCCACCAGTTTGCAAAAGGGGAGGCAAGCTAACGACAGTGTCTGTCGGTCTTCTGTTTGCTCTCCTGCGTATGTTTTGCACACATTGGAATCCATCGTCGTCTTTGACTTCTGGATCGTTGTTGGCACAAGAGCCGGTCAGAACATTTTCATTACGCTTTTTGCCTTTTTTATTCCTTCGTGAAACGAGTTTATCGGGTTTCACATTTGACGCATTGGCAACTAACATAGCGCTATTTAGCAGGTCTATAGCCGCTTCAGGGTTGTGATTGATAAAGTCGTTGAGGTGCTGATTGCCAGTGTCAACTGATAGTGCAGGGCCTGCTCCTTGCGCTGCAAGATTAAGATGCTCTTGGACATCATTAATGACAGCGCCTAACTGATCATGGGTAAGATCCCCCATAAGGTTTATTGCTTCACTTTGTTCTACGGTGCATGTTCCTTCATCGGCATCCGTGTTTACATTGTCATCACAAGCTAATACATTCATTGCCGTGTTAAACGCATCGGGATTATCGCTGTGTGGCTGAGTCTCTATCACTTCATAAACAACATTATTGTTATTGCTAGTAGGTTGAGGTTCATCAACGATAAGAGGAGGAACATTGGCGATCGGTTGATGGTTTTGTACACCACAGATGCTAGGCTGTCCTAATAATCTAGCGAATGCCCAAGCCCCCAGGCTTTGTAGGGACTGTATGAAATCCTCCACACACCTCTTTTGACGTCGATGCGCTGTGGGTAGCTCCAAGGGTATCGACGTCTGCTGAGCTAAAACGAGGTTTTCTACATCGTTGGCGTACCTGTCTTCTCGCGCAGGATCAGAAGCCGCACTAATATGTTTTCCACTAAAAAACTGGTCCTCAACTGCTTTTGAACTTGTGCTGTATAGAAGGTGATAAGAAGACCACTGATTTTGCGAGTAATCATCAGTTCTAAAGTGGATAGGGCTACTGAGAAGAGAGTTACCAACAACGGTCACACCAGTTTCTGGAAAATAGTCAGCATCATTGAGCTCTAAAGAGACATTGGTTTTTTCAATCAGCTGTTTTTGAGCTTTATCCGAAAAAATATTTAAGGTTGCAAGGACATACCCGTCTTCAATACTTTCTTCAAGGTTGAGCTTAAATTTCCAGTATTTCATCAGAGGATTACCTGAGCCAGGCGTAAAAAGATAAGAATCTAGAAGAGGTGGAGTAGGGCCCAGTGCTCGGTCTCCTGTACCGTTGTATCGCATTTGAAGAAGATTGCCGTTGATTTTTCCAGTAAGGCCTACGTAACCAAAATGCCCGTCTCGGTCTTTGGAGACTTGTAAATCTGGCGTTGACTCCTCACCTACGGCTCTGATCATAAAGCTTGCGCTATTATCCACATCGACTTTGACTAGCATTCTAATGCGGCTAATCAGGTTATCACCATACTTTGTTTCTGATACTTGATCTGTCGTTGCTGTATGTAATACGCCGTCTCTCAGCTCTTGATCAATAGCTAACTCATTGTAAATGATCTTTTGATATTTGGTTTCACTACTTGTATCAACAGCGTAAAAATTTCCTTTCTGCTTGGTACATAGGCTTTGTCCTGTTGGTATGTTAGGATCATTGTCTTCGATAGTCGCAAGATATTCAAAAGCATTATGTACAACATTAAGGCTGTTATCATGAGTGATAGAGAGTGTTTTTCCGTTATCGAGAAAATACCGTCCCCACATATCGATTTTGCTTTGGTCGTAGAGCGCTGCTGATAGCTTTCTTGCTTCTTCTGGCTTGAGAATACGATAACCACTCTCACATTGTTCACCTTGTACTTCCACATGGTTAGGAGTGATATTTATGACAGCAATTGAACTGGTTGAATAGAGTGCAGATAGGCAGAGTATTATTTTATTTTTATTCATAGAAACTGGCCTCGTGTTAGGTTTGAATAAAACATTAACAATATATTTCAAATAGACTGCAATATTAATTAAAATTAAATTGTTGTTTATTTGAAATATGACATTACGCCCAAATTATTTAAATAAATCAAAATTGTTGGTTATTATTCTATTGTTGTCATATGGTTTGATTTATTTAATTTATTGAGTTTTCAATCTATGATAGCTTGTTGATTTTACATCCATTTTAGGTAATTTGAAGAAAAGTTTTATAATAGTTTCAAGTTATATAAATTATTTTTATCTTACTTTTGTAAGACCTAATTTAAAGGCTTGGAATTACTGAAAATTTCCTATATTTATAGTTTTATTTTATTACAATAGGCCTAGATGGAGTTAACTCGTTACAGAACGGCATAATTAATATGTTATCTACTTTGACTTTGGTTGTTGTAAAGTTTGATTATTCGACGAATAGGTCCTTTCTCGCTCTCAACCATATGCAACATAACCACACTAATAAAATATCTATTTAACGGCTAAACTTAGGTAATGCTCAATGTGGTTTGGAGGTGCGTATGAATGTTCTTATCCAATTTGATGCATCAGGTGAGTACAAGGATGGCACTTGGAAACAACCTATCTCTTTTTGCAAAGGGGAAGTCCACTCTGTAAGTCCATTATCTGCGATAGTGCTTATAGAGCAGCGCAAGGCTCATATTTATCACCGGGCTGATGATGAATCTTTTGAAAGCTTGGATGATAGCTAGCGACAATATGATTTTGGTGATGCTGTTGATAAAACCAGAGAGTGTGCCACGTCTCTGGTTTTTCCCATGCTCTGTGAGTGAAGGTGTGTTTTTAAATGTAAATCTTACTTTTTGAGTACAGTATGGCATGGCCCGATACAATAACATTGTCATCATCAACGTGGCAGTAGACGGTTCCCCCGCGCTTTGAAGCTTGGTAACCTTCTAAGTTATTTTTGTTTAGTTGAGATGCCCAATAAGGGGCAAGTGAAGAATGAGCTGAGCCAGTAACTGGGTCCTCGCAGTCACCAACATCAAGCCAAAAGTAGCGTGATACAAAGTCGTGATCCTGACCTTTCGCTGTAACGATAAGCTCAAAAGGAGCAAGTTTCTCCAAGTACTCTCGGCGCACTTTTACCTGTTTTACCTGCTCTTCATTATCAAAAACGGCAAAATAAGCTTGGGGCGCTTTGAGTACTTTTGTCGGGCGAATAGACAGTGATTCAAATACCTCGCCTGGGCATTCAGATTCAATTGGCAACCTATTAGGAAACGTCATTAGAATCCGTCCAGAGAGATCTTTCTCTACATTTAAGGTGCTGACATTAAGGGTATCAAATGAAATTTTCCCCTCTACATCATAGAACTGGTAAAGGCAGAAAGCAGCGGCGAGGGTTGCGTGGCCGCAGAAGTCGACTTCAGAGCTTGGTGAAAACCAACGGATAGCATACTGGTTAGCTCCGGTTGGTTTGATAAATGCGGTTTCAGATAGATTATTCTCAGAAGCAATACTTTGCATGATGTCGTCACACAGCCATTCGCATACAGGAACGACTGCTGCGGCATTGCCTTTAAAGCGTTGAGTGGTGAATGCATCGCAGACGAACATTTCGAGTTCCATACCAAATTCCTTGTGTCTTGTCAGTTTGTCACAAGCATCATATGTACCCTAGATAAGTTTGTAATGGATTACATCTTACTTCTGTGATCACCTTTGCCCAAAGTAGTACTTTGGTTACATTGTGATTATCGAGAGAAAGGCTGAGAGTCACCGTCTCAACCTAAGTTGTCTGTATTGGCTGGGTGCTAGATGTGCATTAATGAGTCGTGATTTAGCTGACTGATGTCGTTTGCGCCAGTTAAGGTCATAGCAACCCTCATTTCTTTCTCATAAAGGTCGAGCAGATTCTCAACACCTGCTTTGCCATGAGCGGCGAGCGCATAAATATAAGAGCGCCCTAACATTGCACAATCGGCACCCAAGGCGAGCATTCTAACTACATCAAGTCCAGAGCGTATCCCCGAATCGACGAATATTTTTAAATCTCCTTTGACGGCATCGGCAATGTAAGGCAGTGCTTTAGCAGATGATAGAACGCCATCAAGCTGGCGCCCACCATGGTTGGAGACAACAATACCATCAGCACCAAAACTAACCGCATCTTTTGCATCTTGTTGGTCTAAAATACCTTTTATGATCATAGGACCATCCCAGAAGTCTCTAATCCACTCTAGATCTTTCCAACAAATAGAGGGGTCAAAGTTTTCTCCTAGCCATCCGATATAGTCTTCAAGTTTTGTGGGCTTTCCGCGGTAGGTAGAGATATTCCCAAGATCATGAGGCTTCCCGAATACGCCGACGTTAAACGCCCAGTCAGGGTGACGCATTGCTTGAAAAGCTCGTCGCATCGCTGCATTTGGTCCACTCATACCAGAATGTAAATCGCGATAGCGCGCTCCTGGAACTGGCATATCGACAGTAAAGACCAGTGTGCTCACCCCAGCTTCTTTGGCGCGTTCAAGAACATTTCGCATAAAACCACGATCTTTTAGTACATAGAGCTGAAACCACATGGGCCTTTTAAGCTTTGGAGCCACTTCTTCAATAGGGCATACTGAAACCGTTGACATGGTAAAAGGAATACCTTTTTGCTCTGCTGCCAATGCCGCTTGAACTTCACCGCGTTTAGAATACATACCAGTTAAGCCAACAGGAGATAGGGCGATAGGTAGAGCAAAGCTTTCTCCAAACACTTTTGTGGTGATATCAATATCAGACATGTTTTTTAGCACTCTCTGCTTGAGTGCTATCGACGATAAGTCCTCACAATTGCGCCTTAATGTATGTTCGTTGTATGAACCACCATCTATGTAATGAAACAAAAACGGTGGCAACTTGGCTTGTGCTGCTTTGCGATAGTCAGAGGTAGATGAAATGATCATTAGTAGCATTCCTAAGGTTAAGTATCAGGTAAAATATCTGGTGAATTTAGCGTTACATCATGAGTGCGTCCGTCATACCCAATCCATATATTGCGATGAGACCAATGATGCCAGTGACAATGACATAATAGAGTGTGGGCAGAATAGTCTTACGAAGTGTGGCGCCTTCTCGCCCCAGTAAACCTACAGTTGCAGAGGCAGCAACAACATTATGGATCGCTATCATGTTGCCAGCCGCAGCCCCGACAGCTTGCAAAGCGACGACGATAACGCTTGATATGGATAAGGTTCTCGCAACTTCAAACTGAAACTGACCAAACATCATATTAGAAACGGTATTTGAGCCGGCGATGAAAGCACCTAGAGCACCAATAGAAGCACTCAGTACAGGAAAAGCTTCACCGACTAAGCTCGCAGTAAAGTTAGCCGTTGTAATGGGCATGCTAGCTAAGTCTGCGCCATTGATACCTGAGTTAACAAAAATTCTTACCATGGGTATTGTGAACATTAAGACAAAGCCAGCACCGACTAATGCTTGGCTTGATTCGCCACAAGCTTTGACCAGCGGCTTAATGCTACGAGATTGTATTAGTACCGCGACAAAGGCGACAAAAACTAAAATCCCACCGGGCAAATAGAGAGGCTGAATTGCCGCGTTAATATCAGCGTAATTAAATATATTTTCAAAGGACAAGTTGATGCCCATCAGCACAGACTTTACATCGCCACTAACACGACTTAATACTAAAGCGAGAGCGAGCAAGACATACGGAAACCAAGCTAGCCACATGCTCATTGGTTTACTCTGCGTTGTATTAAGCTCGATTTTTAACGAACCTAACCACTCTTTTGGCCACTTAGACTCGTGCTCAAAGTCCCATGTAGTTTGAGGAACTAAAAAACCTCTTTTGGCGGCAAAAACGACAACGGATAACCCGGTTAATCCACCAATGAGTGAAGGGAACTCTGGTCCGAGAAAGACACCAGTTAGAGCGTAGGGCAAAGTAAAAGACAGACCAGCAAATAGGGCGAAAGGAATAATATCTAGACCTTCAGTCCAGCTCTTATTTTTACCAAAAAACCGCGTGAGCATGACTGCCATCAGCACTGGGATGAGTATACCCACACAGGCGTGAATGATAGATACACTTGCGGTTATCTGTTGAAGGTAGGCCTCCCAGTTCGAGCCATTACTTACCAATGTCTGGCCTATATTGTGGCTATCTAGGCCTTTGTTGATGCCTACTATTATCGGGGTGCCTACAGCACCAAACGAAACTGGGGTTGATTGGATCATCATACCCATTAATACAGCGGCTAACGCGGGAAAGCCAATCGCTACGAGAAGAGGAGCAGCAATCGCGGCTGGTGTCCCAAACCCTGAAGCTCCTTCGATAAAGCAGCCAAAGCACCAGGCAATAATGATGGCTTGCACTCGTCGATCTGGAGAAATGTTCGTGAACCCGTAGCGAATAGTAGATATCGCCCCTGTATGTTTGAGAGTATTGAGCAGAAATATTGCGCCAAAAACAATCCAAAGCACTGAAATTGTGATGATAACCCCCTGGATTGCAGATGCGAAAATTCGGGAAGTAGACATATCCCAAACAAAAAATGCAATGACGACCGTGAGGGCGAAAGCGATTGGCATGGCTCGTTTTGCAGGCCAGTTTAGACCTACTAATAGGAAAGCTGCCACAGCTATCGGTGAAAAGGCCACCAAGGCCAGTATTGTTTCATTCATTAGTACATCCTCGTACAAACAGGCCCTGGGACTCCCTTGAATCACCTAGGTTCTTTTATTGTGATTTTTGTGTAAATTATTAGTGAAATTAATGCTTTATTTTCTATGGATACAGAGAAATAATGAAAAAAATAGATTCCAAAAATTGCATAATGATATGAAAGCAGATGATCTTATTCTTTTCTCTCAGGTGGCAGACTTAGGAAGTTTTAGTAAGGTTGCTGAAGTAAATAGCCTTACAAATTCAGTAGTTAGCAAGAGAATTGCACGGTTAGAGCAAGACGTAGGTACTCAGCTTCTCTATCGAACCACTCGAAAATTAACGCTAACAGAAGCTGGTAAGGCACTGAATAATAGTGCGAAAAATGTGAAGCAAGCAGCTCAAGAGGCACTAGATTCAGTATCTGGTTTTGGAGAAAGTATTAGTGGAAGGATCAAAATGTCTGTCCCATGTATCTCTGGCGATTTAGTATTAGCGGATGCAGTGGCTGAATTTTGTACTTGGTATCCTGAGTTAAACATAGATATGTCGCTAGATAATCGTTTTGTTGATTTGGTCGATGGTGGCTATGACTTGGTGATTCGAACTGGGTACTTAGAGGATTCGAGTTTGATTGCACGCCATATTCTTGATTCACAGTGGCTGGTGTGTGCGTCACCCTCGTATCTTTCCCGCAATGGCAGACCCCTCCAGCCTCAAGATCTTACAGGGCACAATTGTTTACAATATGCCTATCAGACAACTGGCGCTTCGGACTGGGAATTTAAAGGCTTTTCGGGAAATTATATCGTCAAAGTATCGGGTAATTTTTCCACAGATAACGCAATAGCTCTGCGAAAAGCAGCGATTGGCGGGCACGGTATCGCTTATGTCCCACGATGTTTAGTTTACCATGATCTTGGAAATGGTCAGTTGATTGATATTTTCCCAGACTTAGTGGGAAAACGGTTAGGCATTTATGCTGTTTATCCCTTTACTCGCCAGCCTACAAAAAAGGTAAAGATGCTCATCGAGCATATTCGTACCCGCTATCTTGAAATCAAACATTACTTTAAATAACGAAAGTACTAAAAGCCGATGCAAAATAGCATCGGCACTATAGCCATTGTGGTATTAGGCTGCTTCTACATCCTCTTCGTCTAAATCAAACGAAGCATCAATGAGCTTTTGGGTGTACGCATTTTGTGGAGAGTGGAAGATCTCATCAGCGGTTCCTTGCTCCATCACTTCTCCTTTTTGCATGACTAAAACACGATCAGATAATGCTTTTACCACGCTTAGATCATGGCTGATGAATAGAAAACCAATGTTGTGTTTTTTCTGGATATCTTTGAGTAAGTCAATAACGGTGAGCTGGACAGACCTGTCTAGCGCGGAAGTCGGCTCGTCTAACAAAATAAATGAAGGCTCTAAGATTAGTGCTCTCGCTATGGCGATACGCTGTCGTTGACCCCCAGAAAACTCATGTGGGTAGCGGTTAATGGAATGAGGATCTAACCGAACTTCTTCAAGAGCCTGACGCGCCCGCTGCATGCGCTGCGAATGACTGAGTTGAGGTTGGTGTACTGTTAAACCTTCAGTAATGATATCACCTACTGTCATACGAGGGGACAATGAACCATAGGGATCTTGAAAGACCATCTGGACGTCTTTTTTGAGGGCAAACCTTTCTTTATGAGAGAGTTCTGCCAAATTGTTGCCTTTGAAGGCAATATTACCCGTAGAAGGTAGAAGCCCGATAAGCGCTCGACCAAGAGTTGATTTTCCTGATCCTGATTCACCTACGATACCAAGTGTTTCCCCTTGTTTTAGCTCTAGAGATATACCTTTAACCGCCTCGAAGTATTGATTATAACTCGGAATAAAATGACTTTTAATGAGAAACTTAACTCGGATATCTTCAGCTTTAAGCAGTGGAGGGGCGCTTGGATCAATAGGATCTTTATTGCCTTTAGGCACTGAATTAATCAGCATCTCGGTATATTCATGCTGTGGGTTGGCAAACAGCTCACTGCACTTACCTTCTTCCACAACATCACCTTTACACATGACAATGACCCTGTCTGCCAAATGTTTTACTACGCCAAGGTCATGGGTAATAAATAATATAGCCATGCCCATCTTCGCTTGGATCTCTTTGATTAGATTAAGTACTTCGGCTTGAACTGTGACATCAAGTGCTGTGGTTGGTTCGTCAGCGATTAGAATATCTGGTTCATTGATAAGAGCCATGGCGATCATTATTCGTTGCAGCTGGCCACCGGAAAACTCATGAGGATATTTACTGTATGCTTGTTGTGGGTTGGGTAAGTGAACCAGATTAAATAGCTCCAATACTTTTTGTTTTGCTTGAGAGCGCGAGACAGGGCGATGGCACATAATGGCCTCGGCAACTTGAATGCCGACTCGCATAAAGGGGTTAAGTGATGTCATGGGTTCTTGAAAAATCATACCAATACGGTCGCCACGTATGGTTTGCATTGCTTTTTCTGGTAATGTTAATAATTGTTGGTCTTCAAACAAAATTTGCGACTTTTTATCGACAATCCCATTTTTAGGCAGTAGTTGCATTACAGCATTGGTTGAAACGGACTTTCCGCTTCCAGACTCACCGACAATTGCGAGAGTTTCTCCTTGGAATAACTCGAAATTGACATTCTTAACTGCATCAACAATACCATCATTGGTTGTAAAACTGACGGAGAGGTTTTTTACCTCGAGAATCGGTGTCTGTGACATTTAAATTCCTTTTTAATTCATCTCTTAATGAAAGCTTTCCAAATCATTTCCATAGCTTTTTAAGCTTGAAAAATGATGGTGAGCTTTTTGGACATGCTCAAACTCTAGCATCCACTGCGCATTTCTTTGAGCACTGCAAAATGCTCCCATATGGGACAAAAGATCATTACAACTTTTGTCTAATATTGAATGAGTTGCTTCAATCAGTTCTGTGGGCTCGATAGATATAAACTGAAGCAATCCGTAACTTTGGTTGAGTAAGTCAAATGCACTTTGGTACTGACCCATTTTGTTCAATATTTCTGACTGTGAGATTGCTGAATCTCTCAAACTTCTGAGTAAGCAACCAAATTGACAGGGTTTGGTCTGTTCGTCTTTGACAGCGTTATGAATATGACTGGGCAGGTGGGTAAGAACCTGATCATATAAATTATGGGCTTCCGGCCAATGGCCTTGCTCCAACAATTGCTCTGCTTTTAAATAATTAGTCCAGCACTGTTGTAAGTCCATATTCGATTCACTCCACCAAAGTTATAATAGATACTATTTAAATGTAATTCATTACCCATTGCAAATAATTATCATTTAGTTGTGTGCGGCAACTTGTTGGTTGATATTTGACCACTTGAACTCTGATCGTACCTAAGTCACTAAAATATAAATAAAACTGGCCTACACTTGGAACTTATAGAGCGAAAATATAACGATAAGGAAAATAGAGATGGCAATTCAAAGGCTTGAATCAAGTCAGCTGTATCACGCTGCGCAGCTAGAAATGCTGCCATGCAAGTCGACGAAAGAGCTGGCTCCTATTGATGAAATTGTTGGCCAAGAACGCGCGCAGAAAGCGGTAGAGTTTGCGATGTCCATTAAAGAAAAGGGCTACAACATCTATGCTATTGGCCAAAACGGCTTGGGCAAGCGTACCATGATTTTGCGCTATTTAAACCGCCACCAACATGATGTAAAAGCGCTATACGATTGGTGCTATGTTGCTAACTTTGAAGATACTCGAACGCCTAAAGTACTTGCATTACCGAGAGGTATTGGTAGCCAACTTAAGCAAGACATTGAGAAGCTAATGTCTAAGCTAGTCAATGCCATGCCTTTAGCTTTCGATAATGAGCTCTATTACAGTCGTGCTGACAAACTAAAAAATCAGTTGGCTCAAAAACAAGAAGCTGAATTAGCTGCCATCACTAAAGATGCGAAAGCCAAGGGAATTAGCTTAACCATAACCACCCAAGGTGACTATCAATTCGTTGCTATGGATGGGGATGAAATGCATACCGAAGAGTCATTTGAGGAGCTAACAAAAAAGGAACAAGAATATTTTGGATCTACCATCGATGAACTTGAAATTAAGTTGCGGGATATGGTTCGCCAGCTTACAGAGTGGGAAGAAGCCTACAGTGAGAAAATCAAAAAACTTAATGATGATGTGACTCTTGATGTTATTACCCACTTTATAAAGCAGTTGAAGAAAGACTACTCAGGTTATCCGACAATTAAAACCTATTTAACTGAATTACAGCAGGATATTGTTGATAATGCCGATATTTTTCTTGAGCAGAGTGGCGAGCAGGCAGAAGTAGCAACCGCATCGTTAGATAAAAAACTTCCCAGACGCTACAAGGTTAACGTTCTTGTAAGCCGTAAAACAGATGACTTTCCGATTGTTGTAGAAGAAAATCCGAATTATCACAGTTTATTTGGTTATATCGAGACGGCGACGTTTAAAGGAACGGTATTTACGGACTTTTCACTGATCCGCCCAGGTAGCTTACATAAAGCGAACGGCGGTGTGTTGATGATGGATGCACAGAAAGTGTTGGAGCAGCCTTATGTTTGGGATGGGCTAAAACGAGCGCTGAGAGCGAGAAAACTTAGTTTTACGTCACTTGAAAAAGAAGTCACCTTAACCGGCACAGTGTCACTTGATCCCGAAGCTATACCGCTTGATGTGAAAATAATTTTATTTGGTGATTATCGTACTTATCAACTTCTGCAACACTATGATCCAGAGTTTAGCGAGTTATTCCGTGTGACGGCCGACTTTGAAGATGAAATGGTTCGCAGTCCAGAATCTGAGTTGCAATATGCTCGCTTTATCTCAAGTGTGGTTAACGATAACAATATGCTGCATTGTGATAAAAAGGCGATTGCGCGAATTATTGAACATAGTTGCCGATTATCTGGGGATCAGACTAAGTTATCATTACACTCAGCCAATATCGCTAACCTTCTTAGAGAGTCAAATTATGTCGCTCGCCAAGCAAACTCGAATATGATTCGAGCGAGTCATGTTGAGGAAGCACTGGCAAATCAGGAGCTTAGAGTCAGCCGCTTAAAAGACAGTGTGATGGAAGGTTTTATCAATGGAACCACGCTACTTCAGACACACGGCCATTCAGTAGGACAAGTCAACGCACTTTCGGTGTTAAGCACCAGTGAATATATGTTTGGAGCGCCTAACCGAATCACTGCGACGACATGCTATGGAGACGGTGAGGTAATAGATATCGAACGCAGCGTCGACTTGGGAGGAAGCATCCACTCAAAAGGGGTTATGATACTGACAGCTTACCTCTCTTCGGTGTTTGGTAAAACCGCAAAAGTACCGCTTAAAACCACTATTACTTTCGAGCAGTCGTACGGTGGTGTGGATGGCGATAGTGCGAGTATGGCTGAATTTTGTGCAGTAGTATCTGCGTTCTCACGCCAACCTAATTGCCAGAGCATTGCTATTACAGGTTCTATGAATCAGTTTGGCCAAGCTCAGCCGATTGGAGGGGTGAATGAGAAAATAGAAGGCTTTTATGATGTTTGTGGGATTAAAGGTCGCAATGATAATCAGGGGGTTATTATTCCTAGGGCGAATATGCATAATCTGATGCTAAGGCCAGATGTTGTTAAAGCTGTCGAACGTGGTGATTTTCATATATGGGCGATTGATCACGTAACAGAAGCCATTGAACTCTTCATGGGCAGGCCAGCTGGAGAACCTAGTGATGAAGGTAGCTACCCAATCGATACTATATTTGGTATTGCTCAAGCGAAATTAAACGCTTTAAGAAAATAGCTAGGTTAGCTTGTGGTGGGCC
This sequence comes from Vibrio sp. Of14-4, assembly GCF_022347625.1. Taxonomy (NCBI): domain Bacteria; kingdom Pseudomonadati; phylum Pseudomonadota; class Gammaproteobacteria; order Vibrionales; family Vibrionaceae; genus Vibrio; species Vibrio sp. Of14-4. Next base: position 13,454 of record NZ_JAKRGI010000028.1, read on the forward strand.
TTCGGTAAGAAAGCCCACTACAAGATTCAGTCTATCAACTCATTTCCCGATTTAAGTTTGTGGTGAAAAGCATCAATGTTACCTAAAGTAGTATCTGCAATATTGCCGAGAGCCTCATTGGTGAGGAAGGCTTGATGGCCAGTAAATAGGACGTTATGACATGCTGAGAGGCGACGAAAAACATCATCAACAATGATGTCGTTGGATTTATCCCGAAAGAACAAGTCTTTTTCATTCTCATACACATCCAAACCGAGTGCGCCGATTCTGCCCGTTTTTAGAGCTTCAATCGCGGCTGCAGCATCTAATAAGCCGCCTCGACTTGTGTTAATAATCATTACGCCATCTTTCATTTTGTCGAAAGCGGTCTTATCTAAAAGGTGGTAGTTTTCATCAGAAATAGGGCAATGAAGCGTGACGACGTCACTTTTTTCAAACACTTCATCTTTACTGCAATATGTCGCGCCTAGTTCTAGTGCCAATGGGTTTTCGAAAGGATCGTAACAGAGTATATTCATTCCCAGCCCCTTGAGAATGCGCATTGTAGCTATACCTATTTTGCCAGTCCCAATAACTCCAACCGTTTTTTGGTGGAAGTTGAATCCAACGAGTCCTTCGAGTGAAAAATTGGCATCGCGAGTACGTTGATATGCTTTGTGGAAACGTCGGTTAAGGGACATCATTAAGCCAACGGTGTGTTCGGCCACCGACTCAGGAGAGTATGCCGGTACTCTGACTACTTGAATACCTAGGTTCTTAGCTGTTTCTAAGTCGACTCGATCAAAGCCAGCACATCGCATTGCGATGAGCTCAACACCTTGTAATGACAACTCATTTAAGACTGGAGCAGACAAGTCGTCGTTTACAAAAGCACAAACGACTTTACATCCATGAGCCATTTTTGCGGTTTTTTTAGTGAGCGGAAAATCATGAAAATGCAGTTCAAAGCCAAATGGCTTGTTGGCTCTGTTGAAAGACACTTCGTCATACGACTTAGCGCTGAATAGGGCGACATCTAACATATGGACCTCTAAAGTTTTCAATGAGGAAAAATCTAGTCATATTGAAGCGCGAAAATGTCAAAAGTTAAAGTAATTATTATCGATAAAAGGTTAACCCTATCTCAATAAATTGCTTGTTTACACTTATAGTTGCAGTGTTATTTTTATTATTAATACTAAATATGTATAAATTCTGCCCAAATTCTCCTTCAACATCATAATTTACTGCTAAATTATTAGAGACAAAATAAATAGCTCTTGGCTTAATTATCATTAGGTTAGGTGGGTGTTGTAGCTAGGCGCTGAAAGTATCTATTTTCTGGCTAGGGTATATAAACATGATCACAAAGAAGCTATCCGAGGTGTCTATTGCGACACGGGCATGGTCCATACTAGGCCTATTTGCCATTGGGCTGCTGGCAAACACAGCTCTTAATATTGATAAATCTCGTGAACACATGCGAGACAACTACGAACGTGGAGTATCGACACTGGTTGAGGCAGCTTCTGGTGTTGCAAAGCATAATTACCAACAATATAAATCTGGCCTTATTTCAGAAAGTGAGGCGCAATCTCGCACTTTAAAGACAATATCGGCGATGAGATTTGACGGCAACAACTATGTTTTTGTCGTTAGTCGAGAAGGTTTACAACTTGCTTCTGGTGTGGAGTCATTAATCGGTAAGAACATCATTGGGCTTCAAGATAGTACAGGACGCTACTTTGTTCAGGACCTGTATACGCTTGCTCAAAATGGCGGTGGTTTTGTTGATTACTACTGGAAAAATCCTGATTCTACCACTGCAGATCTCAAAACAAGCTATGCGCTCATTTTTCAACCATGGGGTTGGATGATTGGCTCTGGAATGAATATGCTTGCTTTAAAAGAGGATACACGCAGTTCTGAGGTAGCCTCAATCAGTTACGCTATAGGTATTTTAATCTTATTGTCCGTGGTGATAGGTTTCTTTATTAAAACCATTACTACACCGCTCAACCGTACTGTAAATGCAATGAAAACTTTATCTAAAGGTGAAGGTGACTTAACTCAGCGTTTAGAAGAAGAAGGCAGTCGAGAACTGGTAGATTTGGCTCGTTACTTCAACCAATTTGTTGAATCGGTTCAGAATATTATGCTCAATATCAGTGATGCGGGTAGTGAAGTATCTAGTGCTGCAGGTCAGCTATCTAGGTCGGCACTGCATATTGATCACAGTCTTAATCAGCAGCAAAGCGATGTCGAAACATTAGCGAGCGCAATGACTGAAATGTTGGCAACCGTTGAGGAAGTGGCGGCGCGAACAGTAGAAGCCAATGATGCAAGTCGTATGGCAGCAAAAGAGGCGAATCATAGTCATGAGATCATCAATAAAAATGTTGGTGGTGCTAATGAACTTGCTGGTGAAATACAGTCTGCCAGTCAAGTTGTTCAGCAGTTGGCATCCGATGCTCGTAATGTTGATACGGTTTTAGAAGTAATTCGTGGTGTCGCTGAGCAAACCAATCTATTGGCACTTAATGCAGCCATTGAAGCAGCGAGGGCAGGGGAACAAGGCCGTGGTTTTGCTGTAGTCGCAGATGAAGTGAGAAGTTTGTCGCTAAGAACACACGAATCAACGCTTGAAATTCAGAACATTGTAGAGAAGCTTCAATTGGGCGCCGAGAATGTTGTCAAAGTGATGGACCATGGGACAGAGAAAGCAACCAATGCTTCTGAGTTGTCGAGTCAAGCAGGAGTAGCAATTAGCAAGATTAACCAAGAAGTTCACACCATAGAGGAAATGAACCAACACATTGCTACTGCCGCTGAAGAACAGACACTTACTGTTAATGAGATGAACCGAAATATGGTAAGCCTGAATGATATGGCATCTTCTGTATCAGCAGAATCGGCTCAGATGGCAAGTGCCAGTACAGAACTTGATCGTGTGTCTGATAATTTAATTTCTATGATTCATCGCTTTAAGCTTGCTTAGATTGAGGCCCTAAGCTGATGTGGTAGAATCGACTTAGCTCGAACCTAGTTTAATTTATTGATGAGACACTTAAAAACATCTATACATCCCGATATTAACCACTTGGATCACAAAGTTATCATTCAAAGGAAAGCGGCGCGAGCAATAGTGGTTAATGGAGAGGAAATTCTACTGTTATATACACAGTGTTATCATGATTACTCCATTCCCGGTGGTGGAATTGATGATGGAGAAGACATCATTGCGGGTTTGGTGAGAGAGTTAACAGAAGAAACCGGTGCTCGAAATATTCATAGCATCAAGCCTTTTGGTATTTATGAAGAATTTCGACCATGGTACAAGCCAGAAGCTGATGTTATTCACATGCATTCCTATTGTTATACCTGCAAGGTAGACCTTGAGTTTGGAAAACCTTCCTATGAAGATTACGAAATAAAAAACGGGATGAAAGCCATGTGGGTCAATATTCATGAGGCGATTGCGCATAACGAAAAAACCATGACTAGCAGCCCTAAAAAAGGTATGAGCATTGAGCGTGAAACCTACCTTTTACACCTCATTGCCAAGGAAATGATGTAGTACGCATGTTTTTTTTGACATGATTTATAGTTGGCGTTGCGGCACATTTTTGTTGCGAACATTTCTCCGGCTGTTGTATAAGTGCCTATACTTATCTAAGTAACTGAATTAATAATAGTATACTTAATGTTGGGAAGAATACTGCCTATGACGCCAATACGCCGCATTTTCTTAGGAGCTCTACTTGTTAGCGTAGGCTCTATCGCACAAGCTAAAGTCATTGAATCAACCAACTTAGTAGGATTCGGTAAAGCTAAGTACCCTGATGGTTTTACGCATTTTGATTATGTTAATCCTAATGCGCCTAAATATGGCAAGGTTACCTACGGCCAGATAGGAACTTACGATAACTTCAATCGCTATGCATCAAGAGGTGTTGCTGCTGCCGCAACAGGCGAACTCTACGATTCTTTGATGTACTCTCCCAGTGATGAAATCGATGCTTATTATCCCCTAATCGCTCAAAGAGTCCGATATTCAGATGATTACACTTGGCTTGAGCTAGATATTAATTCCAAAGCCCGCTTTCACGATGGAGAACCAATTACCGCCGAGGATGTCGCTTTTACTTTTGATAAATTTATGAAAGAAGGAGTCCCTCAGTATCGAGCTTACTATAAAGATATCAAGTCTGTTAAGGCAAAGAATAAGCACACAGTTCGGATAGAAATGGCAACGCCAAACAGGGAGAAACTCTTTAGTTTTGCCCAATCTACCCCAGTACTGCCAGAACATTTTTGGAAAGATAAGTCTTTTTCAGAGCCCATATCCACGCCGCCAGTGGGCAGCTCAGCCTATAAAATCATCGATTATAAAATTGGGCAGAGTGTCACTTATGGATTAGTGGAAGATTATTGGGCGAAGGATCTTCCTGTCAATATTGGGCGACACAACTTTAAGCAGATTCAGTACGATTATTATCGAGATGATACTGTCATGCTAGAAGCATTTAAAGCGGGTGAGTTTGATTTTCGTCTTGAGACATCGGCAAAGTACTGGGCTAACTCCTACACAGGAAAAAACTTTGATAAAGGTTTTATTACTAAAGAGGAAATTCCCCATCAAAAGCCCGAAGGTACGGCTGGGTTTGTTTTTAATACTCAAAGGGAAATATTTAAAGATCCGTTAGTGCGAGAAGCTCTTAGTTATGCAATGGACTTTGAGTGGATGAACAAGAACATGTTCTATGGTCAATACTCTAGAACCCGCAGCTATTTTCAAAACACGGATTACGAGGCAAAGGGGTTACCCAGTGAGCAAGAGCGTAAAGTTTTAGAGCGGTTTAAAAATCAAATACCTCCACGGGCACTAACACAAGAATTTGAACCGCCGAAGACAGATGGCTCTGGACGAATTCGAGCTCAGATGAGAGTCGCTTTCAAACTATTGAAAGAGGCCGGCTGGGAGCTAAAAGATAAAGTTCTTACTAACATTAAGACCGGTGAACCGTTTCGTTTCGAGTTAATGATTTACAGCCCGACTGATGAACGGATTGCGATACCCGTTCAAAAGAACATGAAGCGAATGGGTATTGAGATGAAAATTCGCACTATTGACACTACGCAATACACAAAGCGATTAAGAGACAGAGACTTTGACATGATTTCCAGAGGGTATTCGGCTAACCCATACCCGAGTCCAAATTTGATGATTATATGGAACTCAAACTATATCGACTCTACTTATAATTTTGCAGGAGTTATGGATCCTGTTGTGGATAGCTTGACAATGGAGATTGCTCAAAAGCAGCAAGATCCGGATGCTTTGCTTGCATTAGGTCGTGCATTGGATCGAGTCTTACAGTGGAATTTTTACATTATTCCACAATGGCATGTAAGTAAGTACAGAGTGGCTATGTGGGATAAGTTTGATCGCCCGGCTACTTTGCCTAAGTACGACTTAGGCATTGATACTTGGTGGATATCGAAAGAGAAAGCTGCGAAATTGCCGGAAAAGCGTCGTTAGCAAAGAGGGTTAAGCATGACCGCGTATATTTTTCGCCGATTACTGTTAGTGATACCCACTTTGTGGGCGATAATCACGATTAATTTTTTTATTATCCAGATCGCTCCAGGCGGTCCTGTTGAACAGGCTATTGCACAACTTGAAGGATTTGACTCAGGGATAATGGAGCGTTTCTCTGGTGGTGGCAGCGAAGTTTCTCTGGATATTGGTAGCGATACTAGTCCGAGTGGCTACAAGGGTTCAAGAGGGTTAGACCCAGAAGTTGTCGAGGAAATCAAAAAGCAGTTTGGTTTTGACAAGCCGATTCTAGAGCGTTACTTCACTATGTTAAAAGATTACGCCACCTTTAATTTTGGAGATAGTCTCTTCAAGGGTGGTAACGTGATCGACTTAATCGTTGAGCGCCTTCCTGTATCTATTTCCCTAGGGCTGTGGAGTACATTGATTATTTATTTCATCTCAATCCCATTAGGTGTAATGAAAGCGATACATCACGGTTCAAGATTCGATATTTGGTCGAGTGCAGTGGTTATAGTGGGTTATGCAATTCCGGGGTTTTTGTTTGCCATCATACTGATTATATTATTTGCGAGTGGTAATTATTTTAGCTGGTTCCCACTGCGTGGCCTTGTTTCAAGCAACTTTGATCAAATGCTTTGGTACGAGCAAATTATCGATTACTTCTGGCACTTGACCTTGCCGATTCTGGCTATGGTGATAGGTGGATTCGCTACGTTAAGTATGCTGACTAAAAATTCATTTTTGGATGAAATCAACAAGCAGTATGTTGTGACAGCTAGAGCTAAAGGCTTGGATGAAAGCAGCATTCTTTACAAGCATGTTTTTCGTAACGCGATGCTGATCATTATCGCTGGTTTTCCCGCAGCGTTTATCAGTATTTTCTTCACCGGTTCAATGTTGATTGAAGTCATGTTTTCGCTTGAAGGTATAGGTTTACTTGGCTTTGAATCAACGATTCAGCGAGACTATCCGGTGGTCTTTAGTTCACTCTACATTATGACATTACTGGGATTGATTTTGAGTATTATCTCAGACTTAACATACACTTGGGTCGACCCCAGAATAGACTTCGAGGCCCGTTAAATGCAAAAAAGCAAAACGGCTAACCCGTTAAATCAAGCACGTTGGCAAAGGTTTAAAGCGAATAAGCGTGGCTTTTGGTCGCTGTGTATCTTTATGGTTTTGTTCACACTCAGTCTGTTTGCGGAGCTAATTGCCAATGATAAGCCCATATTAGTAGACTATGACGGCGCTTGGTACTTCCCTATTGTAACCCAATATTCTGAAACTGTATTTGGTGGTGAGTTTGAGACCGAAGCCGATTATACCGATCCTTATGTTGCAGAGCTGATAAAAAACAAAGGTTATATGGTATGGCCCCTGATTCGTTTTAGCTATAGCACGATCAATTACGATATTGCTGGCTCAGTTCCTTCTGCACCGGATAATGTTAATTGGCTTGGTACCGATGATAAAGGTCGTGATGTATTGGCGCGTATTATTTATGGCTTTCGTATCTCAGTACTATTCGGGCTTATTCTTACTTTAGTATCAAGCGTCATTGGCGTTATTGTTGGTGCAACTCAGGGGTATTATGGTGGCTGGTTAGACTTGTTTGGTCAACGTTTCATCGAAGTATGGTCTGGGATGCCAACTTTGTTTTTACTCATCATCTTATCCAGTTTTGTTGAACCTAATTTCTGGTGGTTATTAGGCATTATGGTGCTATTTAGTTGGATGAGTCTAGTTGGTGTTGTGAGGGCTGAGTTTTTACGTTGTCGAAATTTTGATTATGTAAAAGCAGCACTGTCAATGGGCGTCAGCGATAGTCGAATTATGAGAAGGCACATGTTGCCAAATGCGATGGTAGCTTCTCTAACAATGATGCCATTTATCCTCTCGGGATCGGTCACAACACTCACATCTCTCGATTTTCTTGGTTTTGGTTTGCCTGTTGGATCTCCCTCTTTAGGAGAGTTGCTGGCTCAGGGCAAAGCCAACTTACAAGCCCCTTGGCTTGGTTTCTCTGCTTTCTTGGTATTGTCAATCATGCTCACCTTACTGGTTTTTATCGGTGAAGCGGTGCGAGATGCCTTTGACCCTCATCATCAAGGTAGATAGTCATGGCGAAAGACATACTCACGTTGAACAACTTGTCGGTAGGATTTGGTGTTGGTAACGAGATAAACAAAGTCACGAATAAAGTGTCTTTTACTATTTCTAAAGGAGAAACCCTTGCGTTAGTTGGTGAAAGCGGATCTGGAAAATCAGTGACGGCCAATTCAATACTTAAGCTTCTTCCCAAAGGTTCTTCTCATTATCTTGAAGGTACTATCAACTTTGATGGTATTGATATACTGAACTGCTCTGAACGCGAACTGAGAGGGATACGCGGTAATCGTATAGGGATGATTTTCCAGGAGCCGATGGTATCTCTTAACCCTTTACATAAAGTGGGGAAACAGTTGGTAGAGACACTGGCGATACATAGTGGTGTTCGTCAGACGCAAGCAGAAAAATTAGCCGTTGAATGGCTACAAAAAGTGGGCATCCGTTATCCTGAAGTGAAGATTAATGCTTATCCTCATGAATTATCTGGTGGGGAAAGACAAAGAGTCATGATAGCAATGGCTTTGATAAACAAACCAGAACTATTAATTGCTGATGAACCAACCACTGCGCTTGATGTGTCTGTGCAAGCGCAAATATTGGAATTATTGAGAGATTTGCAAAAAGAACTTGGAATGGCGATGCTGTTTATTACCCATGACCTGAGCATAGTTCGCCGAATTGCAGACAAAGTTGCGGTAATGCAAGATGGACAGATAGTTGAACAGGCTGATTGTTATTCGCTATTTTCTGCGCCTGAGCACCCTTACACACAAACACTGATTCACTCGGATCCTCGAGGACTACCTGTCGAAGTCGCAGAAGATTCAGAGAGTCTTATCAAAGTAGACAAATTAAAGGTTTGGTTTCCTGTAACTGGAGGTCTATTTAAAAGAGTGGTCTCTCATATCAAAGCGGTGACAGATATGGACTTTGACCTGAAACGAGGTCATTCAATGGGTATAGTCGGTGAAAGTGGGTCTGGTAAATCTACTACTGGTATGGCTATTTTGCGTTTAGTGAACTCTGAAGGCTCCATCTGCTATGAACGACACGAGTTACAGGGATTGAACCGGAAGGAGATGTTACCTTACCGCAGTAAAATGCAGGTGGTGTTTCAAGACCCATTCTCCGCGCTTAATCCTAGAATGTCTGTTGCACAAGTGATAGGTGAAGGGCTATACGTTCATCATGACTTTGATGAATTAACCATCGACAAAATGATTTGTGAGGCAATGGAAGATGTTGATTTAGACCCTGAAACTCGCCACAGATACCCCAATGAGTTTTCAGGCGGGCAGCGTCAAAGGATTGCAATAGCACGGGCTTTGGTACTTAAACCTGAATTCATTCTACTCGATGAACCCACATCATCACTTGATCGAACGGTTCAAGCTCAGGTTCTTGAGCTTCTGAAATCTCTTCAGCAGAAATACGCTTTAACCTACTTGTTTATAAGTCATGACCTTAATGTTGTTAAATCCCTTTGCCACCATACGATTGTAATGAAGCAAGGGCTTATCGTTGAGAGTGGAAGAACAGATCAGCTTTTTGAAAGTCCTAAACGTTCCTACACACGTAAGCTGGTCGAGCTTTCAAGTTTCTAGGTGCTGATAGCACAGGGGTTCGGGGGGAAATAAAGTGTGTTATAGATCTTTTTCTAAGTAAGCTTTGACAATAACTTCAATTTCCCCCTTTTCTTTCAACTGCATGAGAATAGAGTTAAATGTTTCTACAAAGTCGTCTTTGTAAGGGTATTTCTCAGGTTGGATCGTGGTAAAGCCTAAGTACCCTTGCTCTGCACTCACTACGGCTCCTAATGTGAGTTTCCAATCTTCTGGCAGTAGTCCATCAGTTGTCATACGTTTTATTTCCCAGAGAATAGATAGTCGGTCGTTCATGTAACAATCAATTTTCTTTTCATATAGTTTTAGCAAGCTTGGCCTGCTCCCTTTTGCTTCAGAAACGGTTATTTTGCCTGCTTTCACTGCATTCCAAAACTCGTTTCCACCGAGCGCAAAAGCCTCATTTACGCCTATAGTCAGACCGAGATAGTCCGATGGCCAGTTACTTAATGGGCGATCTTGTACGCTGTCATTGTTGCAAAATACAACAACCTCTTCGTTCAAAATGGGCTTTGAATACGGAGATATGTAAAGGCGTTTATCAGCATAATAATAGGGAGGGAATAAGGCGAAGCCGCGCCCGGACTTGAGCATTTTTAGCCCACGCTTCCAAGGGATGGGTACAATTTTTATCTTATAGCCTGGCATGTCTTCAAACACTCGACGAAGAATGTCGCTGTATATCCCTCTCGCGATGCCATTTTCTACGTAGCTGTATGGTGGATAAGCGTCGTCACCATATACCAAAACTTTCACCGGTGGCTCGAAAGCAACGGCTCGCCACGAGAGTAAAAGTAGAATGAGTGTCCATTTGAGCAAAGTTCGTCCCTTTAATGTGCTCTTTCTATGTTTAACTTTAGTTTATTTATTGAAGGTTAGGCATTAGACTTTGCGTTTTCGCCATTTAATTAAAGCAAAACATGACAGAAGACGACAAAAATACTCAAGAAATTGAAATAGAAGCGATCGGAGTAGAGGTATCAAGTGAGCCTATTGAGCTGTATAAGGTGTTTAAATTAGCTAATTTAGTCGGTGGCGGAGGTGAAGCAAAACACATCATCTCTGAGGGTTATGTTGCTGTCAATGGTGAACTTGAAACTCGTAAACGTCGCAAAATGTATCATGGAGATGTTTTTGAGTTTAACCAAGAGTTCTATGTGGTTATCTGTGATGCTGAGAACTCGGAGTATGAAAGCACAGTCAGTGAATCCGTGACAGAGGAAGTTCGTCATGAGGCCACAAAACCACAAGTGAAGCCAGAAAAGGCTGACAGCAAGAGAGCAAACTCGAGCAAAAAGAAGAATAAGATTGGTCGCTCAGATATCGATTTTTTCTAGCGGTAGGTTTTGCAAGATAGAGTAAATGCAACCAACATGGCTAACATAGAAAAAGCCCCGTTTTGTACGGGGCTTTAATCGTTAATACCAAAGGTCTTCTGGGGGTATCTTACTTTCAGGTGCATAGGAATCATCATCGAGTGGATGCTCGGCCTTGCCTCGCAAACTCTCTAGCTGATGCTCAAGCATTTGGACAGTGTCGTAATCACCCTCTGAGCAAGCGATGTATATTTGCTGCTCGATAGCTCGAATACTATCTCGAATACTCATGCCCTACCTCCTGCGCTGTTAAACGCTTGGCCGAATAGTTTACCTATTCTCAAAACGATTATAGTCAAGGAGACCAAATTCGATAGGCTGATCTTTCTTATACCACTGGTGAATTTTGTCACTGAAAGACCAAAATTCAGTTGAGCTTCTTCGGATCGCAAATTTATCCAATAACTTAACGTAATCTTGCTCCTGTTTGACCTGTGCAATCATGTTTACCAATAATGGGATTTCTTTTTCACTGAGTGATAAGAAAGCAGCAGGGTAGCTACCCAGAATGCCGCGAACCAACGTGAAGTCATCGTTATCAAAATCTCTGTTTCTTTGCTCATCAAATAGACTGGAGATATTGGTATGGGCATTATTGTGCAAGAGAGTAAAGACCTGACTTTGGCCTGATTCCGACTCTATCTGCAGTATTATAATCTGAGGGAAGTAACGGATACCTCCTCCTTTTAAGTCATCAATGGTTGCGAGTGCTTGTTCACTTTCAGGAGATAGTCCGGTTTGCTCAATAGCATAACGATTATGGAGTACTGGAGAAAGCTGTGTTTGTAGAATGTTATACAGCTCTTTTTTTGGATTATCGGTCTGATAGGGAACCTGACTGGGTTGATTAAAAGGTTTAACGTTACGTTGTAAGAAGTCACTTAACTGAGCACTTTGGTCCTCATACCAGCTTGACTGTTCGACATGGCGAATGTCTTTGGGCAACAGGGTGACAAAATTACTTTCCCCTTCTAAGCGAAGAAAATCCATAAACATACGGGTCATAAGTTGATGACCAAAGTTGCCATACACGTCAAATCCAGCGACGAGGAGATAGTGGATACGTTCAATCAGCGCATAGTCAAGAACCCACGCGGTTTTGGGCGGTTTACCTACCAAACCTTGAACGACGGATGCACTATCAAAGTGCCTAAAGACAGTGAGTGCAGCATTTGGGTTGGTTCCATTGCCTGTCCAAATCACATCGGTTGTGAGATTTTGGCCGTCTTTAAACCACTTATTAATAAATTCAGACTTTGCTTCTAAGTAACGAGCTTGCTGCCGAGAATAAGAGACCCAGTTGGTAATCGGCACGGTATTACTCTCCAGTTCCCCCGGCAGCTTCAAATTATCGGCTTGTGAGCGATAAAACTCGTTGACTTCGGGTATGTCCGATTTATCAGGATCCAAGAAAAATACCCAGAAACGGTCATTAATAACATTTAATGCCAACTGTCCACGACATACAGGACCTTTTATGTAGGCGTTTATTGTATTTTGTGCATTGTCCAGCATGAACTTAAAACGAGCTTTAACGGGTAGGTCTATAAAAGCTGTCATGGGATTGGCTGCAACTTCGACTGAGTAGTCAGGTAATTTTGCCACATCATACTTGGAGTCGATAAACCATTTTTTCCAGTTAGCCAAGCGTTGTTTATTGAGTGCAAAGGGCATATGGGTCTTATCAACAATGGTGGATTCTACAGGAATCAACCGGTAATAAACGCGCTCGGTTTTAGGGTCATCATATGGACGTCGAGTTGTAATCCGCTTGATGGGTTGTCCAGGTGGCGTTGTAGAGCGGACCAGTGTAAAGAAACGAGGGGTCGACTCTTTAAGATCAGCGAAATACAAATGTGATAGGAAAAGATGTTCGTATATGTACCTAGCCATTAGCTGTACTTTACGCGGACTGGCGTTTAAGAATTTCTCATATTTATTAACCAGAACATCTTGCTCTGAGGTCAAGGGTAGAGGAGCGTTCATGAGCGCTCCATCTTGTAGCCAAGACATTAATGTTGAATACTCTGCTGATGTTAGATTAGGCATGCCGTAAGGCATTCCCCAATCGGGATATTCGCTTTCATATTCCGCATATTCCTCGATAGTGGGGCACTGCTGTTCGCGATCAATAGAAAAATCGAACCCCTCTAATTGAGTTTGCATAGGTAAAGGGTGCGCTTGTTTTTGCATTAACATTTTTGCCATCAGCCCAGCTTCTATATTGGCAGTAGGCGATTGTGTTCGCTCATTCAAGACAGGATTAAAATCAAAGTCTCTCCATTGAGAGGTGCTTTGAGCATCTTCAAATAATCGAGTGGGTGTTGCAGCGGTTAGTCGTGTACCTTGATAAATAAGAGCTTTGCTAGACCCGCGATCAATACCAGCTGTGGAGGATAGTTTCAGTTGGCAAGGAGCGTCATAACATGCGTGACATACTACGCAGCGGTTATCAATAATAGGCTTTACTTGGTCGAGAAAGAAGTCACTAGATGGGCTGGATGCCTCTACAAGCCTTTCCCTCGGTTGCGCATAACCAAAGAGTTTGTCGTAATTGAGACTCGCATAGGTTGCACAGCCTGCAAAGAGTGTAATAAGAGATAAAATAAAGAGTTTACGCATATTCATGTGAAAAATAGCAGCCCAGATCAGTTCAATTATTGCAATTAAAGGATACTTAATTAGCCAGCAAATAACCAACCAAAGTCGTTGAGCTCTATAATTTTGACGAGATTTTACAAGACGTTCACAGAGACTAAAAAGGCTTAACAATGAAGTTAAGCCTTTTGTAATTTAGAGCGACATCAAAGGGGCGTTAGGCTTTTTTCAGTCGTCCGAGTTTTGCCATAGAGATTGGTTTGGTAAACAGTGCTAAAGCAATACAGGTTGCCATCATGAAGGCCGAAATTGTGTACGCAAGGCTATAGTTTTCAACATTGGACATTGAGAAGCCAACAACCGCCGCACCTATAGCACCGCCAATCCCCCATGCTGTATACAGCACACCATAGTTAGTACCGTAGTTTCTAAGACCATAGAATTCTGCTGTTATGGTGGGGAATACCGCTAGCAATGTACCGTAGCCTACCGCAGCAACTGCTGTTCCTAGGATTAATGTGAACTCGCTATTAAACGTAGCAAACATAACCATGTTAATGCCCTGTAGAATAAACGCCAGAAGCAATGTTCTTATTCCGCCAATCTTATCGGCCAGTAACCCTGCGACGACACGCCCACCGGAGTTGAATATCGCGAGAATTGAAGCGAGATAAACGGCATTTGGTAAATCTGCTTGTATGCTTGCGATAGTCGTGATGTTACCAATGATCATTAGACCAACTGATGCTGCAAAGGCATACATAATCCAAAGAGAGTAGAATTGAGGCGTCTTTAGCATGGACTTCCAAGTTAAGTCACTATCATGAGCACTTGGGTTTGTAGACTGGCTGGTTTTATTATATGGTGAGGCGGGTGCATAATCTGCCGGAGGATTACTGATTGTAGCTGCAAGAGGAACGGTGATCACCAATATGCCAATGCCAAGAATAATAAAGCTTGTTTGAATCCCCATGCTATCTATCAGAGATGAGGTAAGCGGAGCGAGATAAATAGCAGCAAGGCCAAAACCAGCAGCAATTAATCCATTAACCATGCCTTTTTTCGATGAGTGAAACCATTTCATCGCTGATGGTGAAAGACAAGCATAGCCAAAGCCAATCCCTGCCCCCGTCATTACACCGAATGTGATATTTAACATCAGTGGTGAATTTGCAAAGCCAGATGCAATCATACCTAAGCCTGTTAGGATGGTCCCAAGAATCAGGATCTTACGTGGTCCCATTTTGTCTTGTAGGATCCCCGCGATAAGAAGACAAATTGAAAAGGTAATGGTTGCAATAGCGTAGGGGGATGAGGCTTCTGCTGCACTCCATCCCGATTCTGTCACTAACGCTTTGTTGAAGACACTCCAGGCATATAGGATGCCAAGACAAAGGTTGATACAGAACCCTGCTAGTAGTATTCGTGTCGCTTTATCAATCTTGCTCATTTTACTTCTCATTTTACCTCTGTCTGTGAGAGGTTTGTTTTATGGTTTTTTTCAAATTTATTTAGTGTTTATCAACACAAAACATAATGGGCGCGGATTATACCCAATATTGAGGTGATTTAAATCTATTTTTTGTGTGGATTAATATCGGTACGAAAAGAGTTAAACCTTGCGTTAAATAAAGTTCTTATCGAGCGAGCGTGGTAGGCAGCAAACTGGCAGACAGGTCATTAGTGTCTAATATTATAATTATCATTATTGGTCTGGGCTAGTGGGCGCAAACTTGAGTAAACATGCCGTAATACTATATCACTCAAAAATCAAACAATTTCTGTACAAGGGTGCCTTATTAGCTCAGCTTAGCTTACTGAATATCACCTTGTTGTTTTCCCCTGTATCAGTTGCAAGTCAAGAGAATACAGAGTCACGCACTTTGATTGTGACCAACTCAAAAGCGTGGAAGCCCTTTTCTTATCTAGACGACGATCAGCAACCCGCTGGGATATTGATTGACTACTGGCAACAGTTTGCCAAGCACAACAATGTCGAGATTGAATTTCTTTTATTAGATTGGAATGACTCACTTGAGGCAGTACGCACAGGAAAAGCAGATGTGCATGCAGGACTACTCTGGTCTGAAGGAAGAGAAGCCTATCTAGATTACACCCCAGAGATCATCACTATTGACACTCAGATGTACATAAATCGAGATTTAATAGGTCTTGACCTCAATGACTTTATGTTGGGTAAGCATAACTATAAAGTGGGAGTAGTAACGGGCGGATACGAAGAAGAATTTACTCGCAACAATTACCCTAATCTTCAACTTGTGTCATTCAACAATAACCAGAAAATGATTGATGCGGCATTTAAGGGAGAGATCTCCGCTTTTGTTGCGGATTTACAAGTCGGAAATTTCTATCTTTTGACAAGCAACCAGCCCAACGCTTTCATTGGTGTGAGAAATCTCTACTCAGGAGACTTGAGAGCTGCGGTTAAAGAGGGTAATAAAGCGTTACAAGATAGGATAATCAAGGGGCAGGAAACGATTACCACAAGTGAGAAGCAGCGCATTTTGAGTCGTTGGATGCACATTAATACTGTCTACCCGGCTTATTTGGCGCCGATTCTCATTGCGATTGCTGTGGGTGGTGCGATCCTCTATATATTTGCATTGAGGTATTCGGTGCGCATGAAAACTCGTGAGTTAGCCTTGGCCAATGAAGAGCTAAAGAAACTCTCTGAGACGGATTCATTGACAGGGCTGAGTAATCGTCGACATTTCGTTTCCGAGTTTCAACAGCGTATTGAGATGCAGGGTGACGTATGTGTCATTATATTTGATATTGATGACTTCAAATCAATAAATGACAACTACGGACATCAGGTCGGTGATCATGTCATTAAAACGGTTGCAGAGGCGGTACGTGAAAAAGTCGGATCGGACCAACTTTTGGGCCGTATCGGTGGTGAGGAGTTTGCCCTTGTGATGAACAACCAAGATGAGCTGCGAGTAAAAGAAGTCTCCCACGCTATTTGTGACTTAATTCGAAATCTAGACTTTAGCGACAAGCTTCCCTATCAGGTTACCGTCAGCTTAGGATGCGCATATTACCCAACGGCACATCAGGATATACATCTTTCAGATGCTGACCAACTAATGTATCAAGCGAAAGCACAAGGGAAGGACCAAGCGGTTGTGCATAACATGGAAAAATCACATTCTTGAACGCCGGTAGAGGTTAAACTTTTACCACTTTGCGCACAAAGAAAGCAAACAAAACTGTTTGGCGAAGAAAAACCTTTTCTTTTCAAATTACTGTGGCATATTATACCTGTCTCCACGATGATGCGTGCATCGTATAATGGCTATTACCTCAGCCTTCCAAGCTGATGATGCGGGTTCGATTCCCGCTGCACGCTCCAATCAAAAATCTAGTTCAACCCACTCTCCGCTCATTTAAACTTCGTATCTAACACTTTGATGCTACTGCTTTTCTCTTTCGCGTCAAAATCAAGCTCTATTGATCTAGCTCCCACATACCCCAATTAGTTTGTTATCCAAAGCACATTCATAGCGTGATGCATTTGTCGTCGATAAATCGATGGTTTTAGTGAAAGAACTGGCTTACGGTACGTACCACCATTTGTTGTCGATGGCCTTGAACCCTTCTGTTAGCGTTGGGCTTGGAATACGAATATGAGTTCGCTCTGCTAAGTTGGCTTTGGTAAAAGCATCACTTGAGAAAGGATGGTTGATCAATAACTCTTGTAAGCTCCCGTCCTCAAATGCGGCCTCTAGGCCTTTGTGCATCACGTCAGATAACTCGGTATCGTTATTGCGGATATAGAAAAATCGACCATAGGGGTAAATCAGAACCAGTTGGTTCTCGACCGCCAGTTGCTTTTGGCTTCCGCGATAGGTTTCAAGGAATTGATGTACTTCTGTTGCACCCAGTGGAAATAAGTCGAACCGTTTTCCACCAACCATTTTGATTAAGATCTCAATGCGTGGTGCAGTAGTCACTTTCAGTCCCGAAGCTTCCAAGATTCGAATGTCTCCCCATCCTTGTCCTTGCCCCATAACAAATGGGCTCAGTTGAGATACATTCTTAACATTCTCAACTTTTTCCTGTGTATCTTGATGAATAATAAACAAACGCCATCCGGTCAAACCTAAATCTATGGGTAGGTAGATAGGTTTAAAACGCCCGTCTAAGGTCTCATCAAAACCAGTATCAAAAATATCGAGCTGGCCATTTTCAACAAGCTGCCGCGCTCGATTTTGATTAACTTCATTAGAGTCGACAATTGCTGTCATGTCAGAGCCTGATTTTTCAATCGCCAGTTTCAGCATGGCGAGCCCTATCGATTGTTGACCTATGCCATCAAGGTTGGGGTAACGAATTTCTCTTGCAAAGACGGCACTAGCGATGATAGACAATAGCAATAGAGTGATCATCTTCATGTTGAGTTTCCAAATTTTTTAACTGAGTTTTAGTATAGTTATTTGTCAGTAACCCTCCAGTTCACACTATAATTGATAGACATCTTTCTAGAGATTATTTAATGAGTAAAAGGTACGTCAGCAGGATAGGGCGTCGTGTGTTGCTAATTTTAGTCGTCATTAGCAGTGTGATAACCCTGACTACTACCGGGTTGCAGCTGTATTTGGACTATGATAGAGAATTTAGTGACGTTGAATCGACGCATCAAGAAATCAAGCAGGTTTACTCTGGGCTGCTTGCCACCTCACTGTGGTTCTATGATATCCCGTCATTACAAAAAAGGCTTGAGGAGCTGACGACTCTACCCAAAGTTGATTATCTCGAAGTCGGTCTTGATGGAGAGGTAATATCATCTGGAATAAAGCCAGAGGGAAGCCATGTTACAAGTCGGTTTGAAATAAAGTACTTTGACCAAAATACGGATTTAGAAGCAACGGTAGGAGAGCTTTCTGTTACCTCCAACTCGGAAAAAATTTATCACTTTCTACTTCAGCAGTTTTTCATCAGCCTCCTACTCAATGCGGTGAAAACCTTCCTGGTGTGCAGTATTTTATTTTGGGTATTCCATAAAAGTATTAATGCGAGAGTTATCAGTATTGTCAAATACCTACGACATTATTCGCCACGTTATGCAACCTCTAATTTACAGATGAACAATAAACATTGGACGATCGAGGACACGGACGAACTCAGTTGGGTTGCTGATGAAATTAATAAGCTTACTTGTACTTTTACTAAGTTGTATCAAAGCATTAAAGCTGAGCAAGAAAAGCTACAAGATTTTACCTATGTGTCTTCTGACTGGCTATGGGAAACTGACAATACACATAGGTTGACTTTTTGTTCTGATCCGATGAGAGCTGCGTTGGGTATCGGCGAAGACAAGATACCTGTTGTTCATAAAATTCAAGGGTTAAATAGATCGTTAAAACTACAAGAAAAGCTTGAACAAAAGAAAAGCTTTTCAATGTGCCAAGATGAAATTGAATTTGATGGTAAGGCTTATTACTTCGTTTTCCAAGCCATTGCTAAATACAGTGGTGATATTTTTGTTGGTTTTCGAGGTACAGCAATAAATGTTAGTGAGCTGAAACAAGCGCAGCTTGAGTTAGAAAAGCTTAATCATTCACTCGAAGCGACTATCGCTATGCGAACGCAAGCTTTGCAAGAAAGTTTAAGAGAACTTGAAAGTACTCAAGAGAAACTTGTCGAATCTGAAAAAATGGCGGCTTTAGGTGGCTTAGTCGCTGGTGTGGCCCATGAGGTAAATACACCACTTGGCATTGCGGTAACGGCTACTTCATTGGTTGAAGATAGTTTAAATAAGCTCAGTAATAGCTTTGACAATCAGACATTGACCAGTACAGAGTTTACTAGTGAAAGCCAGATCATGGATAAAGGCCTTTCTATGCTTAAAGCGAATCTAGAGCGTGCTTCTATCTTGATCAAAGACTTCAAAAATACGGCGGTTGATCATATATCAGAAAATCAGTCTGAGTTTAATATTCGTCAGATGTTAGAAGCAGTGGTAGTGAGCCTTGAGAGTGAGACGAAAAAAGTCCCAGTAAGCATCGAGTTGATAGGTGAAAGGGAAATTACAATCAATAGTTTATCTGGTGTTTTAACTCAAGTGATGAGTCACTTGATCCTTAACAGTGTTTACCATGCGTTTGAACAAACCAGTAAACCTGCCAATATTTTGATTAGCTACCAGCAGTCTGAGCATGGCATCACTTTTTTGTACCAAGATAATGGGCAGGGCATTGCTTTAGAAGACCAGCAAAAAGTCTTTGAGCCTTTTTACACGACTAAACGAGGGAGTGGTGGCTCTGGGTTGGGTCTTACGCTGGTATACAATTTAGTCAATCAAAAACTAAAAGGAGAGATCCTGCTGGAATCGAATATTGGTAATGGTGTGCGCTACAAAATAACCTTGCCCAAATCCTTGTCGAAAGAAACCACTCAGTAAACCATTATCTACAAGCTAAACTGTATAGTTGATAGTTTGAAGAAGGAAAGCAAAAATGATGAAGGATATAGGTAAGCTCGGCATAGTGATTGCTCTTTTTATCTGCAGCACTTTTGCCTCTGCTCAAGAGGTTAAATACCCAAATATTGATGGAATTGGTAAAGAATCTATAGGTCTAGCCGTATTGGAGTTAGCGCTTAGTAAGTCTGGTACTGACTATACGGTGACTGTAGATAAACGCAGCGTCAACCAAAATAGAGCACGTAGTATGGTTGAATCTCGGGAGTTAGATGTGTTTGACACTGGGTTTCAAAAAGACTTAGAGCAGAGGTTTTTACCTATCTATCTGCCACTAGAAATGGGTTTACTGGGCTGGAGGGTACCTATTGTTCATCGTGATACAGAGGCACAGCTTAGTAACGTTAAAAATTTAGAACAACTCACTAAATTCAGTGTTGGTCAGGGGCAAGGTTGGGGAGATATTCCAATATTAAAGAATGCTGGTTTTAAAGTTGTCACAGCGTCTAAAATTGAAAAGTTGATTAAAATGGTTGATGGACAACGTTTCGATCTATTTCCTCTGGGTGCAACAGAAGTCTATCAATTTTTAGATAAATTCGGAGCTGGTAGCAATAATTTAGTCGTGGACTCAAATGTTACTATTGTTTACCCCTATGGCCGATTTTTCTACGTTACTAAAGATAATCTTAAACTTGCAGATGCCATCACGACGGGGATGGAAAATGCTCTAGCCGATGGTAGCTTGCTTAATTTATTAAAACAACATCCGTTTTCTAAGGACGCGTTTGACAAGGCAAATCTAACCAATCGTGTCAGAGTTGATATTGACAGCCCAGATACCAAAGAAAGCTTTGGTCAAATTGATAGCCGTTGGTGGTATACCCCTTAGTGGTTGTAGTAAGCAGAAATATTATAGCTAAGGGCGTATTGTTTAAGCTTTATCGCGGTTGTGACAGGTCAAAATGCCCTTAGTTATCTCCCTACGCCAAGCCAGTTATTATTATATCAATTTCGTTCTAGTGAACGTCTTAATGACGAGTATATGTCAACCAATCCCTATAAATAGTGTGATTGACCCCCGCCTTTTGGGTCTTGGATGCGTTTAACCTGAAATATCACTTTCTTTTACATGCGGTATAAATATAACTGATGGATTTGTTTATAAAAATACTAATTTAACAATAATGAAACAAAGATAGTTGTATTTACATTGTTGCCACTTTTTCATGTGTTCTAATAGGAGCATAAAAGAAAAAAGTGGTGCGCTATTTCAAACGGCTTTGTACGGCTTAACTATGACATTGCTAGTTTGACTTAGTGGTAGTGGGGATATGGTTTCGAACCGCCTCGAGAATAGTAACCACAACGTCACTCAATTGTGTAGGACTCAGACCAGATACATAAATGGTTTGTGTACCAAGGACAGGTTTTTAGTCAGAGCATTTCTCGTCAAATGACCAATTATGGAAAGTATGTTTTTCAGGGTGACCTGCGTAAGCAGAATTTACCACGTGCATAGCCTAGCGACAGGTGCATTTGATGGAGGATTGCCTGCATCACATCCTCGTATTTTCTCAACAACGTCGATTCGTACTAGGAAAAAAATAATGATAAATACAATAACGTCAGTGATCTTTGGAGCGGCTGCACTTGTTAGCCATAATGTTTACTCGCTTGATATAGCTGTAAAATGCCCGGACGAACCTATTAACACTATGATGTTAGTGAACGATCAGGTATATGTTGTGGTTGATAACAACCTTATCCATAGTAAAGCTTTACTGGATAACTTAGAGCAAGGCAACATCCGTTTTTGTACGACTCAAGTGACCAATATGTCCTCTTTATTTAAAGGAAGAAAAAGTTTTAATGCCAAGATTGGAGACTGGGATACATCAAACGTTACCGATATGTCTTCTATGTTTTATTGGGCCGAGTCTTTTAACCAAGATATCAGTCGCTGGGATACGTCAAACGTGACTACGATGCGAGAAATGTTTTTTGGTGCGAAAACATTTAATAAAACGATTGGTCATTGGGATACGTCAAGTGTTACAGATATGGACTCAATGTTTTCTTGGGCTAGCGCATTTAATCAAGACATCGGCTATTGGGATACTTCTAAAGTGGTTAGTATGGCTTGGATGTTTTTTAGAGCTAAAAAGTTTAATCAAGACATTGGTTACTGGAATACATCTCACGTGAAATGGATGCATTCAATGTTTGGTGGAGCAGAGAACTTTAATCAAGACATTGGCCGCTGGGATACCTCAAATGTGACTAATATGTATGAAATGTTTTATAAAGCAAAGAGTTTTAACAAAGATATCAGTAGATGGGATACGTCTAGAGTATTATCCATGTATCGAATGTTTTTTGGTGCTGTCTCTTTTAATCAAAATATCGGTTATTGGGATACCTCAAATGTGACTCATATGAAGCAGATGTTTGATCATGCGATTAAATTTTCTCAAGACTTAAGTGATTGGAATGTGTCTAAAGTAAGTAATTATAGTGATTTTTCAATAGGTAGTGGTATCGCTACTGTTCAGAAACCTAGTTTTAGTGATTCTCCTTGGTTAAACCAAAATGAATCTGTGTCCAAATATTATACTCTCAACCAATAAACTTGACGAACCCTTACAGATGCCTTGTAAAGGCAAGGCATTTTTCTAGTTGCTTTTTGACTATTAAAATAAATTAATGATTTATATAATAATATTCAGTATTATTAATGTTTAATTTATCTTTTTAACGATAAAAATATCGAACTGATATCTTACTATAAGAATTTTTCCGATAAATTCTCCTCGATTTACTTATCAATATTCCTTTACTAAAATATAATTATATTTTTGTTTGTATAAGGAAGTAAAAATGAAAAATACATATGCTTTATTAGCTTTAGGGTCATTTTTAGTCCTAGGCCAACAGGTCCATGCTTCAGAAATATCAGTTAAATGCTCAAATGACGCGGTGAACTCTATCATCATGAAAGGTGGTATTGAATACTTAGTAGTAGATAATGAACTTATTAAAAATCGACACAGATTATACGATTTAGAACAAGGAAAAATTCGATTTTGTACAACACATGTTACGAGCATGTATAGTGTGTTTTCTTCATCAAAAAAATTTAACGCTGATATAAGTGATTGGGACACATCAAATGTTACAGATATGAGTATGATGTTTTCTCAAGCGCTTGCTTTCAATCAAGATATCGGTAATTGGGATACATCAAAAGTGACTAATATGACTGGGATGTTTGCCAGCGCTGAATCCTTTAATCAAAATATTAGCCACTGGAATACATCTAATGTAAGCGATATGTCTATGATGTTTTCGAATGCTAAGTCCTTCAATCAGAACGTTGGTCGCTGGGATACTTCTAATGTGACAGACATGTCCGATATGTTTAGCTTGGCTGAATCATTTGATCAAGATATTGGTGATTGGGATACCTCGAATGTCGAGCTTATGTCAGGAATGTTTTCATCTGCTCACTCTTTTAATCAAGATATTGGCTCATGGGATACGTCAAAAGTGGTGTCCATGTCTTCCATGTTTGGTGACACTAGGGCGTTTAACCAAAACATAGGCGATTGGAATACGTCTAATGTAACGAATATGATGGCGATGTTTAGCGGTGCTACAGCATTTAATCAAGATATTGGTAACTGGAATACCTCCAAGGTAACAGACGTACAATTTATGTTCTCGGGAGCTAAAGCCTTTAACCAATACATCGGACTATGGGATATGTCTAATGCTACTAATATGATTGGTATGTTTATGGACGCTAAAGAATTTAATCAAAATATCAGTCCATGGGATACATCAAATGTTAAATATATGGCCCATATTTTTGAAGGTGCTTCCAGTTTTTCACAAAATTTGACAAACTGGAACGTTAATAATGTTGAGTGGTATGAAAACTATAGAAAAGGGAGTCGCTTATACAATAATAAAGTACCTTACTCATTCAGGTATTAACTTTTTACTCCATTCTGATAAAAAACCTCGCAATCGCGAGGTTTTTTATTAAAACTATATAAATGAATTATACAGTTTATATCAATATTTTTAGTTCTTATTCGTATCAATATCAAAATACCAGCATTGTGACACCAGTCTATTGTTTTGAATAAAGATTTATCAAGAATAAAATTAATTTATTTTTCACAAACAATTCAAATATAATCATAAAAAACAACAAATTGATGTTCCCCTTATCTAGGGTAAGTTCTACTTATTGATTTATCCAACAGCGTCTATTCAAACTAGGAAATAATAATGATAAAGAAGATTACCTCCATACTTGCTGGATCCTTCGTGCTTACTAGCCAATGCGTATTTGCTATCGATATCTCGGTGAAATGTCCAGATCAACCAATTAATTCGGTACTTATAGAAAAGGGGCAAGTGTATGTTGTGGTAGATAACACACTTATTCGCAACCAAACCATGCTGGATAAACTTGAGCAAGGACACATTGGTTTTTGCACTACCCAAGTGACTAATATGGATATGGTGTTCTTTGAGAAGGCGAGCTTTAATGCGGATATCAGCGACTGGGATACTTCTAATGTTACCAGCATGCACTCGATGTTTTTATATGCAGAGGCCTTTAACCAAGATATTGGCTTTTGGGACACATCGAATGTTGCCACTATGATGCAAATGTTTTCTTTCGCCAAAACCTTCAATCAAGATATAGGCCACTGGGACACCGCCAGTGTCACTGAGATGCAGTCTATGTTTCATAAAGCCCAAGCTTTTAATCAAGATATCGGCCATTGGGATACATCCAAGGTGACCAATATGTTTGGGATGTTTTATCAAGCGGATGCTTTTAATCAAGATATCAGTCATTGGGACACCGCCAATGTAACGAATATGAATAACATGTTTCAAGGCGCTGGCGTATTCAACACCGACATTGGAAGCTGGGATACCTCCAAAGTCACGACTATGGACTACATGTTTAATGGTGCAGAAGCGTTTAACCAAGATATAGGCCACTGGAACACTTCCCAAATCACCAGTATGCAAGGAATGTTTATGGTCGCTTATCGCTTTAACCAAGATATTGGCCATTGGGATATGTCGAACGTTCGTAATATAAACCGAATGTTTCTGGGCAGCTATGCGTTTAATCAAGATATCGGTCACTGGGATACCTCCAAGGTGACCGACATGTCAGGTGCCTTCAATGCGGCGCTTTTATTTAACCAAGACATTGGCCATTGGGATACCTCCAATGTGGTCAACATGAAAGAGATGTTCTCTCAAGCCACTCGCTTTTCACAAGACTTAAGCAATTGGAATGTTAGCCAAGTGACTGAGCATGCAGATTTTGCTAAAGACAGCGTATTGACTGAGGAGCAGCTGCCGATATTTACCCAGTAGCGGGTGATCCTTTTAGACTTATTACTTAGCTTTGAGCCTCGCACAAGCGAGGCTTTATTATATTTTACGCATGAGGCGGTTTATTTTCTCATTTTTAATATTTGTATTATGTAGTTTCAAATAAATGATGAATTTATTTTTTTAAATTATCATTATAAGCTATGTGTAATTGTGATTTTTCTCGATATATTTTTGTTTTATATATGATTATCTTGATTAATTATTACTTTTAAATCGGGTTTTAGTATTATTTCCTCTCATTAAAATAAAAATATAGAAATAATACATCATGAAATTAACGTCTGTTATTTTAGCCTGCATGGCTTTGGGTAGTGCGGCAAGCTTTGCCGTAGAAGATCATACCATTCGTTGTGAT
>NZ_JAKRGI010000029.1:0-38831 GCF_022347625.1 Vibrio sp. Of14-4
TATTGAAGCGGGTATTGCTGACTTCTGGTACAAGTATGTTGGCTTTGACGGCCGCATCATAGGTATGACAACCTTTGGTGAATCAGCACCAGCAGGCGAGCTATTTAAGATGTTCGGCTTTACCACTGAAAATGTGCTGAACACAGCGAAAGAATTACTCGATTAATTCATCTTGCGCTAAACAAAGCCTCGCGATGCGGGGCTTTATGGTATGAGGAGCAAGCCGCTGTTTTCCACTTTCACAGAGATATGATCGTTATTCGGAGCTTCTAAAAAAGTATCTGCTAGCTGCGAATCAAATAGGCTTGCGAGAAAGGTATTGAGATTGGCTGATTGGGCATTAACCATCTCATCTAGAATATCATTGTACCGAATGCTGAGCTATTATGGGGTGTATTTACATATTAAATAAGCCTTCCTCTGCAGAGTTTGTGCCTATGTATGGTATAGCTATACACATAGTGTCTATGTGATTTTTCTTAGTTGCCTCTCAATAAAGTCTGTGCAAATTGTCGTGTTCAGAGGAGGCGTGCTACCATAATTGTGCACTGCATACACAGGAACTGCTGAAAGCGTATACCCAGGGTACACGTTTTCTAACTCACCTTTGCGTTGAAAATTTTCGAACATAAATTCCGGAATCAGCGCCATGCCTGCGCCAGCTTTAACCATTGCAATGACTGAATGTACAGAGTCATTAAAGCGACTAGCCTTCATTGACACATCAATACTATGGCTTGAAGACGAATGCTCCAACGTGTAATGAATGGATTTACCCTCCCAGATATTTGCGACATAGTCACATTTGTGTAGTAGTGAAGGGTTCTTTATGAGTTGAGTTATGTTTAAGTCGTGATTTTGAATATATGTAGGGCTTGCACAAAGAATTTTTTTTAAGCTACCAATTCGGCGTTGTTTATAATCACTTGATGGCAATCCTCCGAGATGGATCGCAATATCTGCACCTGTTTCAAACAAATCAACACTGCCATCATTAGCCAAAATAGTTGGAACTAAATCTGGATAAATACTTACCAAATGTCCAATAGCGGGCGATACAACTGGCTCTATTAGCGCATGAGGTGAACTGATCTTAACGCTTCCCTTTGGCTCAATTTGACTCACTCGTGCGACATCCCATGCTTCATCAACAAGAGCGCTTATTCTTTTACACCGCTCAAAAAACTCTACTCCTATTGGAGTAAGCAGCAGCTGACGTGTTGAGCGTCTTAGCAACAAGACCTCTAATTCTTCTTCCAACGCCTTTAGATGTTGGCTAATTACCGATTTACCGACTCCCAAGTCACGAGCAGCCGCGGTAATGGATCCTGTCTCAACTATTTTAGTGAAGATGATCATGTGACGCATAAATTTATTCATAGTTTAAAAATATTACACAGTTAGTATCAAATTAGCTCTCTTTTGTTGCTTAATGAAATCATTAATAATGTGCTTAATCAATCTCTGAGGAATAATCAATGACTAAGACACACTTAACATCCGTGGCACAATATTTCACTCGTGAGCTGGCAGATGAACAATACAATCCCACGTTGTGGACTAAAAGGTTACCTACTGAGGAATTGTTGCCCAAACATATTGAGTTTACTACCCAAAACAGCGACCGTTATAGAGCGAGAGTAGGATCTGGGCTTAGCCAGATAAACTACGGAGAAGGAGAGTTTTTGGGAACCATGGACGTATATAGAACTGAAGGTATTTCTGAAGATGCTCCAATCGTTGTTTACATACATGGCGGTTGGTGGCAATGGTTTTCTAAAGAGCAATTCGGGTTTATTGCTGAACCATTCAATCAACAGGGTTTTAGCGTTTACATGCCAGGTTATCGAATGGCTACGGATTGGGCAAACGATGCTCCTATGGAATCGATCCTTAAACAAATGCAGTTCGCAGTCGCAGAGGTCCTTTCCTTTGCAGCTAAAAATAGAGTTCCTGCTGTCTATTTAGTGGGGCATTCAGCTGGTGGTCAGCTAGTTTCTATGCTTCATAAAACAGACTGGAGCAAGCTTGGGGTCACACAAGAAGCAAGACAAAAGCTGAAGGATGTATTTTCAATTGCAGGGCTGTTTGATATTCGGCCTCTTGTAAACAGCTTCGTTAACGACAGTATTAAAATGACCAAAGAATCATCAGAGGAGGTTAGCCCATTATTGAGTGATTTTCCGCCGAGTCAGACTCTAAGTCATTTACACCTGATTATACCAGAGTTTGATACCCCTGAGTTTTTTCGACAAACTAAGGAATATCATGCGGCAGTCCTCAATAATCAGCAGGAGTGCAGTATTTTCCTTGCCAGTAAGTGCGATCATCTTGATGTGATAGAAAACCTCCTTGACTCTAGCAACGAAGTTCTAGAATACATGCTGGAGCATATGAATATCCTACGATAGAGTTTGCTTTTTTATTTAGAGAGAGTGCTCCAATGGAGTATTGGTTTGTAAGCCGGAATTCTTTCCGGCTTTTGTCACTTTAGCTACCTACCAAATCAAGCTCTGTACCTAAGTCATCTATGTCAGTGGACACAGTTTCGATCTTAAGCGCCAGAATTTTACCTGAATCCTAGTGTTTGTTTTTTTATCAATATGATAGGTGGTAGTTCGAGAAAATTAGCCTTCGGCTATAAACAGTAAAATGAATTAAAAGCGATGATTGTAGGTATAATCTAATGCGCTTTATATATCTATCAGGTAGTATTCGTGATACGAAAATGATGTAAGGGATGGAGCCATGTTAAAAGTTGCGATCAATGGATTTGGACGTATCGGTCGTAATGTGCTGCGTGCGGTATACGAGAGCGGGAAAAATCAGCAAATTAAGGTTGTTGCAGTTAATGAACTGGCTCAACCCGATGCGATGGCACATCTACTGCAATATGATACAAGTCATGGTCGATTTGGTCGAAAAATCACTAATGATCAAGAGCACATATATATCCACCATGATGCTCCATACGAAGGTACGGGCGAGTTTGATTCGATTCGTATTCTACACCTTGCCGAGATAGACTTATTGCCTTGGCGAGATCTCGACGTTGATTTAGTGCTAGATTGTACAGGTGTTTTTGGCACACAAGCTGATGGCCAAGAGCATATTAAGGCTGGAGCAAAGAAAGTTCTCTTCTCACACCCTGGCGCTCATGATCTTGATAATACGATTATCTACGGGGTCAACCACCACACTCTCAAAGCAGAACATAGAGTGGTCTCTAATGGTTCTTGTACCACCAATTGTATCGTTCCGATTATCAAAGCCTTGGATGATGCGTTTGAAATTGAGTCTGGCACGATAACAACTATTCATTCTTCGATGAACGATCAACAAGTCATTGATGCATATCACACTGATTTGCGTCGCACCCGAGCAGCAAGTCAATCGATCATACCGGTAGATACTAAATTGCATAAAGGGATTGAAAGAATATTCCCGAAATTTTCCAACAAATTCGAAGCTATTTCGGTCAGAGTTCCGACGGTCAATGTTACGGCGATGGATTTAAGTGTCACAGTTCATACAAATGTGAAAGTTAATGACATAAATCAAACCATAGTTAACGCATCTCAGTGTACATTACGAGGAATAGTTGACTATACTGAAGCTCCGCTTGTTTCGATTGACTTTAATCATGACCCACACAGTGCCATTGTTGATGGTACACAAACTCGAGTTAGTAATAACCATCTAGTGAAGATGTTGGTTTGGTGTGACAACGAATGGGGCTTTGCCAATCGAATGTTAGATACAGCACTCGAAATGCATAAGACACAATAGACCCTATACGGAGTGGAGATATATTTATTTTATACCTTGAAATAAATATTGATAATCTCCATATCTAAGTAAGTTTGAAAAATTGTTAGGTTGAGCTCAGATGCTGAACCGGAAAATTTATCTTTAATATTTGAGAGGACACATCATGTCTGTGATCAAGATGATTGACCTGGATCTTGCAGGTAAACGTGTATTTATCCGTGCAGATCTTAATGTACCAGTAAAAGAAGGCAAAGTGACTTCTGACGCACGTATTCTAGCTTCCTTACCTACAATCAAGCACTGTCTTGAAGCTGGTGCAAAAGTGATGGTGACATCTCACTTAGGTCGTCCTACAGAAGGTGAATATGCGCAAGAGTTCTCTCTACAACCTGTGGTTAACTACTTAAATGACGCTCTAGATTGCGAGGTTAAGTTAGCCAAAGATTACCTTGATGGGCTAGAACTCAATGCAGGTGAATTAGTCGTTCTTGAAAATGTGCGATTCAACAAAGGTGAAAAGAAGAACGAAGAAGCATTGTCTAAGGCCTATGCTGCGCTTTGTGATGTTTTTGTGATGGATGCCTTTGGCACGGCTCACCGAGCACAAGCGTCTACTCATGGCGTCGGCATGCATGCACCGATCGCTTGTGCTGGTCCTCTACTGGCTAACGAACTTGATGCATTGGCAAAAGCAATGGATAAACCAGCTCGCCCAATGGTAGCGATTGTCGGTGGTTCAAAGGTTTCTACCAAACTAACCGTACTTGAGTCATTGTCAAAGGTGGCCGATCAGCTAGTTGTTGGTGGTGGTATTGCCAATACCTTTATTGCAGCGGCTGGACATAATGTTGGTAAGTCTTTGTACGAAGCAGACCTAGTTGATACAGCGAAAAAGTTGATGGATGAGTGTGCAATCCCTGTCGCAACGGATGTCGCTTGTGCGAAAGCTTTTGATGAGAACGCTGAAGCTGAAATTAAAAACGTCGCGGATGTGGCTGATGACGATATGATTTTCGATTTAGGCCCTGATTCAACTGCTGAACTGGCAGAAATTCTTAAAAATGCTAAGACTATTCTTTGGAATGGTCCCGTAGGCGTGTTTGAGTTTAAGAACTTTGAGGCAGGGACTAAAGGTATATCTGAGGCGATTGCCCAATCTGAAGGCTTTTCAGTTGCTGGTGGTGGCGACACTCTAGCTGCTATCGACAAGTTTGGTATCAAGGCTGATGTTTCTTACATCTCAACTGGTGGTGGTGCTTTCCTTGAATTTGTTGAAGGTAAGGTGCTTCCGGCAGTAGAAATGCTGGAAGCTCGCGCTAAATAATTCATTGAAAGCGGGATTTCCCCGCTTTCTTGTTTGCTGCATATAAGGCATTTTTTTGTTAAAATAGGCCCAATTGTGGCAAACGTTTGCAAAAATTTAAACGAATAAGTTTTGTTTTAAAACGATAGATAAATAGGATGACAGCCATGTCTAAGATCTTCGATTTCGTAAAACCAGGTGTGATTTCTGGTGATGACGTACAGAAAGTTTTTGAAGTAGCAAAAGAGAATAATTTTGCCCTTCCAGCGGTAAACGTGGTTGGTACTGATTCAGTAAATGCAGTATTAGAAGCCGCTGCTAAAGTAAAAGCTCCGGTAGTGGTTCAGTTTTCAAATGGCGGCGCTGCTTTCTTTGCAGGTAAAGGCGTAAAACTTGAAGGTCAAGGTGGCCAAGTTCTTGGTGCTGTAGCTGGTGCTAAATATGTTCATACTGTAGCTGAGGCTTATGGTGTACCTGTTATTCTTCATACGGACCACGCTGCGAAGAAGCTTTTACCATGGATTGACGGCCTTCTTGATGCTGGCGAAGAGTTTTTTGCTCAAACAGGTAAGCCACTCTTCTCTTCTCATATGATTGACTTATCAGAAGAATCTCTAGAAGAAAATATCGAAATCTGTGCCAAGTACCTTGAGCGTATGTCAAAAATGAACATGACGCTTGAGATTGAACTAGGTTGTACTGGTGGTGAAGAAGACGGTGTTGATAACTCAGATATGGACGCATCTGAGCTATACACTTCTCCAGAAGATGTTGCTTACGCTTATGAAAAGTTGACGGCAGTTAGTCATCGTTTCACAATTGCGGCCTCTTTCGGTAACGTGCATGGTGTTTACAAACCAGGTAATGTCGTATTGACTCCGACAATTCTTCGTGATTCACAAGCATACTGTGCGGAGAAATTTGGTATTGCTCCAAATGCGCTTAACTTTGTATTCCATGGCGGTTCTGGCTCTTCAGAAGCTGAAATTCAAGAGTCTATTAGCTATGGCGTTATCAAAATGAACATTGATACAGATACTCAGTGGGCAACTTGGGATGGTATTCGTCAGTACTCAGCTGATAACCACGATTACCTGCAAGGTCAAATCGGTAACCCAACTGGTGAAGATGCGCCGAATAAAAAATACTATGATCCACGCGTATGGCTACGTAAAGGTCAAGAGTCAATGGTTAAGCGTTTAGAAAAAGCGTTCGCAGATCTAAACGCTGTCAACGTTTTATAATAACGACCCATTTCGATACTCTGTTTACATTCCAAAGCCTGCTCATCATGAGCAGGCTTTTTTGTTTCTTCTAGCTTTAATTGAGCAATGAGATGGAGCGCACTAAAAAGAATGGCGAAACGAGTCACCATTAGATACGTTTAACGGACTAATACTTTTTGTATCTCATAAATAACTGTAACAAAAGCATTATTGCTGGAGGTAATAGACTATGTCAGAAGGTGCTGGGAAGATCGAAACTCCAATTATTGATGGTTTAGGTGTCGCTGGAACTTGGGTGAATGAGCATTCGGAGCTCTTAATACAATATGGTGTGAACCTAATTTCCGCCATTCTGATTCTATTTTTCGGCAATATTGTTGTTAAAGTCGTAGCCAATAGTGTTTCTAAGGTACTGAAGAAGAAAAGAATGGACAAAGCGGTGGTTGATTTTATCCACACGCTTGTTCGTTATTTACTCTTTATCATGGTGCTAATAGCAGCTCTTAGTCGAATAGGGGTACAGACGGCCTCTGTCGTTGCGGTTATCGGTGCTGCTGGTTTAGCGATTGGATTAGCACTACAAGGTTCGCTATCAAATTTTGCCGCAGGCGTGTTGATTGTTTCATTTCGGCCGTTTAAATCTGGAGATTATGTTCAAATAGCGGGTGTTGGCGGCAGTGTCGAATCGATTCAGATTTTTCAGACAATTCTTACTACCCCTGATAATAAAATGGTCGTGGTGCCCAACAGTAGCGTGATCAGTGGACCTATTACTAACTACTCTCGTCATCAAACTAGACGAATTGATTTGGTCATAGGAGTTTCCTATCGAGCTGACTTACAAAAAACAAAGCACTTGTTGACACAAATATGCCAAGCTGACTCCCGTATTCTTAAAGATCCAGAGGTAAAAGTCGGTGTCCATGCATTAGCTGATTCTTCTGTGAACCTAGTTGTTCGTCCTTGGGTTGCCACCAGTGATTACTGGAATGTTTATTTTGATTTGATGCAGGCGATTAAAGAAGGGTTGGATAGAGAAGGTATAGAAATACCTTTTCCGCAAATGGATGTCCACCTCAATAAAGTTGAATCCTAAACCTACAAAATCAGAGGACTTTAATTTAAATAGATTGAACATCATAAAGTATTAGCATGGCTTTAACGTTTAATTTAGATTGATAAGTAAGCTGATTAGTCTAGGGAGTATTGGTTAAGATTGTGTCAGAAGATTGAGCAATGCTCCTCAAGCCGTTTCTACGCGCTATGATAGGTTGAACGAGTTAATTAAGGAAAAATAATAATGAAGATGATCTCTCGTCTACTTATCGTTACGTCATGTTTGGCTGGTTTTGGTGTCTATGCGGGTACGCCAGACTTCCCACACTTACAAACCACTGGTTATGGGGAGGTTAGTGCAACTCCTGACATGGCCGAGTTTACAGTCAAAGTGGTTGAAACAACAATGACTGCTGAACAAGCCAAGCAAACCGTGGACAAAGTTGTTACCGATTTTCTTGCTCAGCTCAAAGAGCAGGGAATGAGTGATGATAATGTCAGCAGTTCAAATCTGTATATTGCACCCCAGTACCATTATCCCAAAAGTGGTCAACCTGAGCTCGTTGGCTATCGAGCTTCTCGAACAGTAAATGTGACAGTTAATCAACTGTCTGATCTTAATCAATACCTAGATATCGCATTGAATTCTGGTATTAATCAGGTTCAAAATGTGCAGCTAAAGGTAAAAGAACAAGCTAATTATCAAGAGCAAGCAAGACAAGCTGCTATCAAGGATGCCAACGCCAAAGCTAAGTCACTTGCGTTAGGCTTTGATAAAGAAATTAGTGGTGTTTGGCGTATTGATTACAATGCACCTAACAACCAGCCGGTGTTGATGCGCTCTATGGCAATGGATGCGAGAGCTGAATCGAACAGCTATCAAGACTCGACGATTGTCATCCGAGATCGTGTCGATGTGATCTATAAGCTGGATTAAAGCACCTTTATCTTAATCTGTGAGGTGCTTTCGTTTGCAGTCTACTATGCAGCTTTTTCAATACTGACTTGAATTTTCTGCATTGAGCAGTGAAGGTGGCGATCAAAATGCTCTGCCGCCTGATCTGCCTCTTTATCCATCACCAATTTTAGAATCTTCTCATACTCGTTAATTTTGAACTGACATGTACCCAAACCAGTATGGTGAGCAAAATAACGATAACGTTTGATCTGATTGATCAGGTCGTTAAAAAATCCAAGCATATTTGGGGAGTTAGCGCCTTCAAGAAGAGCAATATGGAACTCATGTTGTCGCTCTTCCCATTGCCGCCAATCAAAGTTTTCATCATCAGGGTTGAGGCGAGATAGTTTGTGATAACAAGTGAGTACGTTGAGCTCCCATTCTTCTCCGCCCATAAGTATTGATTTTTTGATTAGCACAGGTGCTACGGTGCGAAGACTTTCGTAAAGATCTACCAGCTCATCTAGACATACAGGAGAAACCCAACAACCTTTCTGAGGTTCTAAGCTAACATACTTGTTCCATGAAAGTTGGACTAAGGCTTCTCTGATAGGTGAGGCACCAACATGGTATCGGTGTTTTAGATCTGCGACTACGAGTTTTTGACAGGGTTTAAATTCTCCGCTCAAGATGTCTTGATAGATCATTCTCGAGACTTTATCAGTCAAGGTTGGACTAGACACTTTCCTATCCTTATATGCATAGATACAACACTATGAAAAATATAATAAATTTCATAGCATGCAAAACTGCGGGCGATAATACAGCGTACTGATTATAGGGACAAGAGCGAAAAATAAAAAAGAGGGCGATAGCCCCCTTTTAGCGATAGTGAGTTTGTAACCAGTGATTACAAAACGTGTACCGAAGCTGTATTTGTTGTACCGGATGCCACTAGAGCCCCTGAAACCATCACGACGATATCTCCCTTGTTCCCTAGGCCAGACTCAAGCGCTAGCTCTTTTCCTAGTACATAGAAAGCATCAGTGCTACTGATTGACTCAACTAATACAGGTCTAACACCTTTAGTTAACACTAACTGGGCAGCAGTTCTTGGATTATTAGTTAAGGCTAGAATATTGGCGGTTGGGAAATATTTACGAACTGAGCGCGCAGATTTTCCACCTTCAGTTGCAACAACGATAAGCGGTGCGGCAAGTTTTTCTGCTGTATCTACAGCTCCTTTACATACTGCTTCTGTGATACGAAGACGAGGGCTATCTAAACGAGAGCCTAGCTCTGCTTTTAGAGCTGCATCAGTGCGGTTTGCGATTTGAGCCATAATAGTTACCGCTTCAACAGGGTATTTACCTTTGGCTGTCTCACCAGATAGCATCACAGCATCAGTACCATCCATTACCGCGTTGGCAACGTCTCCAGCTTCTGCGCGAGTTGGACGTGGATTATGGATCATAGAATCCAACATTTGAGTTGCGGTAATCACCATCTTACGAGCACGATTACATTTTTCGATCATCATCTTTTGTGCAAAGATCACTTCTTCTGCTGGGATCTCAACACCTAAATCTCCGCGTGCAACCATGATGCCGTCAGATTGTTCAAGTATATCGTCAAAGTTATCGACGCCTTCTTGGTTTTCAATCTTAGAAATAATGTGAATATCTTCACCGCCATGCTCGGCTAATACAGCACGGATTTCTTTGACATCAGACGCTTTACGAATGAATGATGCCGCAACGAAGTCCACGCCCTGCTCACAACCAAACTTAAGATCATTTTTATCTTTTTCAGACAATGCTGGCAGATTGACAGAAACGCCCGGTAAGTTAACGCCTTTGTTTTCTCCAAGAGCACCATTGTTAAGTACTTTACACTTCACTTCAGTTGCGGTTGTGGCAATAACTTCCATCTCTATTAAGCCATCATCGACCAAGATAGTATTACCCACGTTAAGGTCGGCTGCAAAACCAGAGTAAGTTACCGCGACTTGGTTTTTGTTACCTACGACTGAAGTATCTGTGGTAAAGGTAAACTCTTGACCAGCTGTTAAGTCAACGTCTTTACCTTCTTCTAGTTTTATCGTGCGGATTTCTGGTCCTTTAGTATCAAGTAGAATAGCCAGTTGTTTGCCAGAGTTTTCCATTACTTTACGGAAGTTGGCAATACGAGTGCCATGCTCTTGGTAATCTCCGTGAGAGAAGTTTAGGCGCATGACATTCATACCCGCGCTGACTAGCTCAGTGAGTTTTTCTACTGATTCAGTTTTGGGGCCAATCGTACATACGATTTTGGTCTTTTTCATGGAAGATATTCTCCGGTCAGTAATAGTTACAATTTGAAATTTCGTTTATCTGGTTAGCGTCGAAGATCTACTTGGCCTGAGTAGCTTTCTAAATATTTAGAGCACATCAATGTTATCGTCGACTATAGAACTGAAAGTCTTTCAATTTGTTTAGTCATTTTATGACCAAACTTCTGTGGTAATACACGCTGAGTTCCGCATTACCTCAAAGCATATGTGAATCGTCACATAAAACTAATGTTCAATTCTGTAATTTTTTTTCTTTTCGGTGGCAAATTCTACCACTGATTTATTGCAATATCACTGCTTAACAATTGTCTTAGGACAAGCTTTTGGTGCTATTTTTTATTTTTTATCTAAAAATAAATAGACTTATTTCTTTCGAGTTGGTTATAATTTCTTTCGATTTGAAACTTTTATGTGCAATTTAAATGTCGAAGCGAAACACTCAACTAAGAAGGCATGCAATTTCTCACCTGGTGAATGAGCAAGGTGAGGTCAGTGTAGAAGCGTTATCCATGCAATTTGAAACCTCTGAAGTCACGATCAGAAAGGACTTGGCTTCTTTGGAAAAAAATGGCCAACTTTTACGTCGCTATGGCGGTGCCATTGCTTTACCCAAAGACGTTGTCAACGATGAGCTAAGCAAGAATGTTTCGATTCGTAAGAATGAGTTAGCACAAGCCGCAGTCAAGTTAATTCGCGATCACAACCGAATTGTTATCGATAGTGGCAGTACGACAGCATCATTAATTAAGCAGCTTGATGGAATGCGAGGTCTTGTTGTCATGACTAATTCGCTGCATGTGGCTAATGCGCTTAATGAGCTAGAAAGCGAACCTACTTTACTTATGACTGGCGGGACTTGGGACTCACATTCTGAGTCTTTTCAAGGACAAGTTGCTGAGTCAGTACTACGATCTTATGACTTTGACCAGTTATTTATTGGTGCAGACGGTGTGGATATCGAGCGTGGTACCACCACATTTAACGAGTTAGTTGGCCTTAGTAAAGTGATGGCTGAGGTCTCGCGTGAAGTCATTGTTATGGTCGAGTCTGAAAAGATTGGTCGGAAAATTCCCAATTTAGAGTTGTCTTGGGATTCTATCGATATCCTCATTACCAACAAAGATTTAGCCCCTGAGTTGAAACTAAGTATTGAGTCTCAAGGCGTTCAAGTACTTTGTGCCTAAGAACAATAGGCTAATGACGGCTTAGCTTAGAGCTTGTCGAGCCTTTAATTATTAAGTCAGCTTGATTGCTGGTTATCAGAATGAATTAATTGGAGTTACTTATGTGTGGAATCGTCGGTGCAGTAGCACAACGAGATGTAGCAGAAATTTTAGTTGAGGGCCTTCGTCGTCTTGAATACCGTGGCTATGACTCAGCGGGTGTAGCAATTGTCGATACAGAGTCGAGCCTTACGCGCATTAGAAGATTAGGAAAAGTTCAAGAGTTGGCTGATGCTGTCAATGAAGCCAAGGTTGTGGGCGGAACGGGTATTGCTCACACCAGATGGGCAACACATGGCGAGCCTTCTGAAATAAATGCTCATCCCCACATGTCAGGTGATATTACCATAGTTCACAATGGTATTATTGAAAATCATGAGGAGCTGCGTGAGCTACTCAAATCTCGTGGTTATCAGTTTGAATCACAAACGGATACTGAAGTCATCGCTCATATGGTTGAGTGGGAACTGCGCTCAGCAGATACGTTAGTTGAAGCAGTGCAAAAAACGGCAAAACAGTTGGAAGGTGCCTACGGTACAGTTGCAATGGATCGCAAAGATCCTTCTCGTATTGTGGTTGCTCGCTCTGGTAGCCCGATTGTGATTGGCTTTGGTGTGGGAGAGAACTTCCTAGCGTCTGATCAACTCGCACTTTTGAATGTGACTCGCCGCTTCATGTTCCTCGAAGAAGGTGATGTTGCCGAGATCACCCGCCGTGAAGTCAGTGTATTTGATGCAAATGGTGACAGCGTTAAACGGGAAGTAAAAGAAACTGAAGTGTCTCATGATGCAGGTGATAAAGGTGAATACCGCCATTACATGTTAAAAGAGATACATGAGCAGCCAGTGGCACTTCAACGCACCTTAGAAGGACGCCTTGCCAATGGTCAAGTGGTTTCATCGGCGTTTGGTGACAATGCACACCAGCTTTTAAGCCAAGTTAAACATGTACAAATTATTGCCTGCGGTACTAGTTATCATGCAGGTCTAGTCGCCCGTTACTGGCTTGAGGAATGGGCTGGTGTCTCTTGTAACGTCGAGATTGCCTCAGAGTTTCGTTACAGAAAGTCTCATGTGTTTGAAAATTCTTTGCTGGTTACTATTTCTCAATCTGGTGAGACTGCCGACACGCTTGCAGCGCTGCGCCTTGCCAAAGAAATGGGTTATATGGCGAGTTTGACCATTTGTAATGTACCAGGTTCTTCATTAGTACGTGAATCTGATATGGCGTATATGATGAAGGCAGGGGCAGAAATTGGTGTCGCCTCTACCAAAGCTTTCACAGTGCAGCTTGCAGGCTTGCTTATGCTTGCCGGGGCTATTGGCCACCACAATGGTATGGGGGCGGAGAAGGAAGCTAAGTTGGTTTCTGCACTGCAATCACTGCCTGCTAAGCTTGAACAAACACTGGCGATGGCTGAGTCTATTGAGGCTCTGGCGGAAGACTTTGCTGATAAACATCACTCTTTATTTTTGGGACGCGGAGAGCAATCAGCAATTGCAATGGAAGGCGCTCTAAAGCTAAAAGAAATCTCCTATATTCATGCTGAGGCTTATGCCGCTGGTGAGCTTAAGCACGGACCATTAGCACTTATTGATGCTGAAATGCCAGTTATCGTTGTTGCGCCTAACAACGAGCTGTTGGAGAAGCTTAAATCCAATGTAGAAGAAGTGCGTGCACGTGGCGGTCTGATGTACGTATTTGCGGATGATAAAGCGTCATTTGAAAGTGATGATACAATGAAAGTGCTCAACGTGCCTCATTGCGATGAGTTTATTGCTCCTATCGTTTATACCTTGCCATTACAGCTACTTTCGTACTACGTTGCCTTGATTAAAGGTACAGATGTCGATCAACCACGTAACTTAGCCAAATCTGTGACAGTGGAGTAGGGCATGGATCCTCTCCTGATGTATGAGTGAGAGGAATAAAGCACCATATTAAATGGCAGCGTTGATATCGATACGCTGCCATTTCTATATCGGAAGTGCTCTAAAGCTATTTAGGACAAAACTCTACAAAACTAAGGGACGTGCGTTTTCTCTACCAAAAGTTATCTGAAACTAGTAGTTGTCAAAATTTTACGCCATAGAGCGTTTAAACTCGTCCTTTGCTTCCTATTTTCTTGATTTATATTTGAAAGTTAATAATAAAGAAGGCATTGTGGAACCATACAATATGGACAGTTGCTGTGTAGAAAGCGTTAGGCGAATGGAGACATGATGAACTTTGAGAATGAAGCTTTTAGAGTTAGAGAGCTTCGAGAAACTGATGCAGACTCGTTGTTTAGTTTGTATTCTGGTTCAATTTCTTCCGCAAAGTACATTTCGACATTACCTCATGACACGGTGGGAACGACGCTTGCAAAAATTAAGCAATGGAGAAAATCCTATTTGGAAAGTACTCCTAAAGTGCTAGTTTATGGTGTCGCGGAAAGCCAAAATGATTTTGTGTTTGGGGTAGTTGTGTTTGTATTCAACGAGCAGCACGCTGAGATTCATTTTGGCATATCAGACAAATTTAGTCATCGCGGAATTTCGACGCAATTGTGTCGTATTGGCTTGGAATACTTGAAAGACTTGGGCATCAAGGAAGTAAGAACAAATCCTTTTGTTGGACACTTGGCAAGTGTAAAGGTTTTAGAAAAATCAGGTTTCTCAAATCATGGAACGCTGAAAAACTATGCGCATTTTCCAACTTTAGGGGACGGTCTTTTTGATTGTGCAGATATGCGTATAAGTCTTTGAAGTTTTTTCAAGGTAAGAGTTAAGGCATTGCTAGCCCATACAAAACTCCGAATGTTGAACAAGCATGAGTCTCTATGTAATTAAATTGTGCGATCGATTTTAGAAGTGTGTTTGAGCGCAGCCTTCTCGCTGTTACCTACTGAGGTATTATCTTATAAAGTTGTATCAAGCTAGGTAAGTGTTTGCTGCCTGAACCTAGACTTTAACTACGCATACTTGCTTTTAGGGATCTCTATGAATTGGGCATTAGTTTTCATCTTTACTTTTGTAAGTTGCTTCGCGGCCGCGCAGCCAGTTGACGACGGCAAAGCCGATGCGTTTATCAATGTCAATATGAGTTTAGAGCTGGATGGGATTGAGAAGGCTTTGGTCAATACCAATCAGTCACTTGAACATATTGGTGATGCACTTGATAAAATTGCCCGCAGCGATAACTTAACGCCTGAGCAAAAAGCAACCCTCACGCAAACCATAACGGGGCTTCATCAGCTTGTTGATGTGTCTAAGCAATCCGTGGAATCGCTTCCCAGCGCGTTTCAAAAGTCACAACAAGCAATTGCAGCGCAAAGTCGTATTTTTTTGGATGATTTGCAGTTTAAAGTGTTACTGACCATCAGCGCTGTAGGTCTAGTCATCATACTGATCATTGCTGCTATTGGCTGGTGTATTTTAAGGCCAATGCAAGCATCATTGGTGCAGGCAACTCAGAATATGTCATCAATGGCTGGGGCGATAAAAACCACCGCCAGTGCGCTCGATTCGATATCTCTACAGCAGCATGATATTGCAGAGCGGCTTGAAAGTTATCAACAGACAAAGAGAGATAACCTAGCTGATGACTCTAGTTAATAGAGCCATCGAGTTTTACCTGCCTTTTAGTAATCTAATGCGCCGCGAATCGGGTAATTATTTTCTGGATCTTTTATCCAAGCGAGTCCGCGCGTAAGTGCACCGAGTTCAGGCCTAACAAAGGGGTTGTTGGAAATATCTACAACATGAAGTTTTCCCTCTTCATTGACAATAAATAAGCCAGGTTCTGCAAAATTATGGTCTGTTTCTTGGTCTGAGCGCGGATGAGAAATGTACAGACCCAGAGTTTTCATTTGCTGCTCACTAAGACCATAAGCAATTGGAAAGCTTATCGTTAGGCTTGATAACTGCTGTTCTAGCTGCTCTTTAGAGTCTGCTGACACCGCAATAATATCGACCCCTGCATCTACAAAGGCTTGTCTGTAGGTTTCGATTTCATTGAGGTATTTGGTACAGAGTGGGCAGTGTTTGCCTCGGTAGACGAACACAGCTTGCCACTTAGCATCACCTGTTGCTTGGCCTAGTGTGACCAACTGACCATCCAATGTCGCTACTTGGATGTTGGGGAAAGTATCGCCTGCTTTGAGTTTTTGTGAATATGCCATCTTGCGTCCTAACCTTGAGTTCACAGTATATGAACCAACAAGATAGAAGATAAAAAATGGCTATTCAACCGTTAAAGAGTAGGGATTAGTTCATATGACTTTTGACATTTACTTAACTTATTATTTGTTGCTCTTGTTATTCTCTATTTGTCTAAATGGTTTGTGAGGTAAACAATGGTATATCGCTACATCTGCTGGGGAGATAGCGCTGCTGGCAATCTTAAACAGCGAAATAAGCTGACTTCGCAGCACCATGAAATTTATCCATTTTTTGATGACTTACGCTTTGGTCCTATGGAAGGAGTTGAAGGTGGTGAACAAAAGCGTCTTAGCTGGTGGAAGACAGTTTGGAAGGCTCAGTGGTGGTATGAACATGGGGATGATGATGCGATTGCAGAGTCAGGTTTAACTTACCAAAGCGCTATCCTTGACATTTTAAAGGAGCAAACACCTATTGTGGTTTGGGTAGGAAATTTCGCTCAAGATAGGCTGATGCTAGCTATGTTGGCCTATAATGCGGCCCCTGAAACCCCAATGTTTGTCTCCGATATTACCCATCAGGTTAAGGGCGAGTATTTAGGCCAGTATGCGGTGGCTATGTGTGAACCCAAGGAACTTGTGCCACTTATGCCAAAAGAGATTAGCCAGAGTGAACGTGCGGAACTTGCTTCTTTATGGTGTGAGTGGCGTTTGCTAGAGAGAGGATACCGAGATCTTGATAGCAATGGAGATCTTGTCCAACATCCTGAAACCTATTGGGATCATCATTTATTAGCTAAAGTTGAGCAACTTGGTAAAGAATCCGTTGCTCAAGTGATTGGTGAAGTGATGGGAGAACACAAGGGACTGATCCCTGATAGTTTCCTATGTTGGCGTTTGGATATGCTGCGTCGTGAGGGTAAGGTGCGCTATTTTGAAGTGGAAGGTCCTGAGCCTCAGCCTCCGCTGGTATCGCTTAGTTAGACTTTTTAAACACAAGTTATCTTGGTTAGAGCGCAGAGAATAGACCTCTGCGCTACTTGTCATCTGGCTATGGCTTAGCTCGATAAATTACGCAGCTTTGGCTCGTCGCTGAGGTATTCAACGAACTCGACTTCAAACCCTGCGGGGTCGAGAAAATAGATATTTTTGCGATAAGGATCATCAGCCCCGTCTTTTGCTATCGGATAGCCAGCTTTGAGCAACCGGCTAATAACCGCATCGATATTATTAGTGACGTAGGCAAAGTGTGCTAACCCTACTTGGTGTCCAGATAAATCCCGGTTTTCCCCCTCACCATGATCACTGAACGCCAAATATTGATAATCATCACCAAAATGCATCCAGTTTCTAGGTTTTCCAGACCAAGTGCCTTGCCCTTGATCTCGGATCTTCCAATGTGGAAATGCGGCTTGATAGAATTTCAGCATTTCTGCAATGTCTTTTACTACTAAATTAACGTGTTCCAACCCAATCATAACGCTCTCCTTGATTTGTTTTTTATCGACAATTCTTTATCTACAAGGAGTAGCATAAAACCTGAAGTTAAGTTGAGGTAAAGCACTAATTAACTTTTTATCGATGCTAGAACCAGTAAGTTGAAAGCTGATCTGGTTTTGGTTCACTGCTGGCCTGCTTGATCACAAAATAAGCCAAATTTGATTAATTAAGAAACTTACTGCCAATATTCTGCTGATGAATTTAATGTGCAATAGGTTGGTTATATGTTTTCTTCCTTATTTAAAAAACTCATTATTATGAGTAGTTGTTATTTTATTTCTTTTCATTCCATGGCTAGTGACGACAAAAAAGCAATAGTGATTGGAGCAGGTTTATCTGGATTAACGACAGCTTACGAACTCGAGAGAAAGGGCTATCAAGTTACTGTCTTGGAAGCTAAAGATCGTGTTGGTGGTCGAACGGCGACCGCTGATATGGGTGATCAGCATGCGGAAACTGGAGGAGAGCTTCTCGATGATAAAAGTGTACACACTGAAGTCTTTCGTTATGCGGAAATGTTTGACGTAGAGATTGTCGATGTTGGCTACAGTGATGAAGTTGAGAAAGGGGCTTACTTTCTAGACAATAAGTTGACTCACTATAGTGACTTTGAAAAAGCTTATCCTCCTGAAGTAAGTAAAGATTTAGAACGCTTTCATATAGCTTTCGATAACTTGGCTGACAACATACCAGACTCGAGCAACCCAGCTTTAGCACCTGATGCTGCTCGTTTGGATAAAATGACAGCACAAGAATGGATAGAGAGTTTGGATCTGTTGCCCTCCGCTCAAGTTTTGGCAGAACATGCTATACGCGGTGAGTATGACGAGCCAAAGAATATCTCCCTACTCTGGCTATCTCATCAAGCGAAAGTCTATGAAAATGTCGATGATGATAAAAAAGAAATTAAGCGCTTTTGGCAAGGTACTCGAGCTTTTGCCAATGCCTTTGTTGATCATATTAAAGGGCCAGTGCTTGTTAATCACCCAGTGACAAAAGTCAGTCAAGGTGACGATGGAGTAATGGTGAGTGTGCAGGATAAAGAGTTTAAGGCCGATGTTGCGGTTGTAACGGTTCCTCTAACAGTATTGAATAAAATTGAATTTCGGCCAGAACTGCCCCAAGAAAAACAGGAGGCGGTGAATGACATCAATTATGGCTCTCATGTAAAAGTATTACTCAAATACAGTAAGAGG
Source organism: Vibrio sp. Of14-4 (assembly GCF_022347625.1). Taxonomy (NCBI): domain Bacteria; kingdom Pseudomonadati; phylum Pseudomonadota; class Gammaproteobacteria; order Vibrionales; family Vibrionaceae; genus Vibrio; species Vibrio sp. Of14-4. The sequence continues at coordinate 18,647 of NZ_JAKRGI010000029.1, forward strand.
TTTTGGTTAGAGAATGGGATGGGAGGCGATGTTATTTCTGAGTTACCTATCGGCTGGGTTTGGGAAGGATCTGAACGTCAAAAAGGTAATGGAGGAGTGCTGATCGCATTCACATCTGGTGACTTTGCCCGCCAGCAAAAAGACTGGACAGATAAGGCTATCATAGATGATCGGCTTGAACAGATGGAAATGATGTTCCCTGAATCTAGTCAGTATTTTGAATATGGTAGTGTTCATGCTTGGCACAATGATCCTTATGTTATGGGAGGCTTTGTTGCTTATGGGCCAAAGCAAATAACTCGCCATTGGAACGCTTTTTTAGAGCCTGCAGGTAAGGTGTATTTTGCTGGCGAACACACCGCCGTTGAGTACGTAGGTTATATTGAAGGCGCGGTAAGAAGTGGTATCCGTGTAGCCAATCAGATTGCTAACCAATAAATAGACAAAACCTTCGCAAGGATAGGTACAAAGAATAGAAAAAGCGCGCTATTTCCAGCGCGCTTTTATACTTAATTTGACGTTTCAGTCGTTCGAGGCCTCTGATGTGCCCGATTCAACGATAAGCCCTGCAAAGGTGAAGCTTTCGTTTGTTTACTAAATCTATTAGCTCTTGATCTTTGAAGATTTTTTATCCTAATACGCTGATGAAGAAAGGTACTAAAAACAAACTTAAGTGGCAAAACCGAACGAGTTATTAGTTCTCAATGTTAATCTTTTAAATAAATGATAAAAAAATCAAATATAACAAACCCATTCATTTTCTATTCAGTCATGACAGGTTAGATTGAACACACTTATGACAAAGTAGGAAGTAAAAATGAAAACGAAATTAATTATCTCTGTTTTGGCACTTTCGGCATCTGCCACTCTTTATGCTCAAGGTTTTGAAGGGCCGCAAAGTAATGGAGGATTTAGTGGTCCTAGCCATGGTATTTCAACTGTTCAACAAGCAATCGATGCCAGTGATGATACTCCAGTAACCTTAAGGGGAAAAATAAAAGCTTCGTTAGGCGGGGAAATGTATACCTTCACTGATGGTACTGCGGAAATTACTATCGAGATTGACCATGACAAATGGTTGGGTCAAAAGGCAACGCCCGAGACTCAGGTGCAGATTTCCGGCGAGGTCGATAAAAAGCTAATAGGCGCCACTAAGATTGACGTTGATGCTGTGAGAGTACTTTGAGTTGGGTAATCACAATCTGACTGTACCCATTTGAACAATAAAATAATAGTTATTATCTGTGGGCAGATTATTTGTGACCAATTAAAGGTTAACAGTGAAACACTTCATTGTTGCTAGACATAACAAATAGTTTGCTCGCAAAATATCCTACCGCATTTTATAGGTAATCAATTTACTGCTAATTTGAAAAAAGCGGGGGAAGATGTATTACTAACCAAAACAAGGCAAAGACTTTGTTCAAGTTAGCATCCTCTAGTCAGTAAACCTTCGCATTGCTGCTTAGTATAGTAGAAAACGGGAACATTATGTTCCCGTTATCTACATTTGTACTATGTTGTGCGATGCACTGACATATGTGCAAGCGTGACTAATGCTTGCTTGTAGGGGGAGTCAGGTAGCACGTTTAGCTCCGCGATGGCTTTGTCTGCTTCTTGATAAGCTTTCTGCCTTGTATAGTCTAAGGCTCCCGTCTCGGTTAGTGCCTCCATGATCGCATCGAGTTTCTCCATACCATTGGCTTTCTCGATGGCTTCTCTGATCATTTCTCTTTGCTCACCATTTCCTTTACTCATTGCATAGATGAGTGGCAGGGTTGGTTTACCTTCAGCGAGATCATCTCCGACATTTTTACCCATCTCTTTTCCATCAGAGGTGTAATCCATCACATCATCGATTAACTGGAATGCCGTACCTAGGTACTTGCCATAATTTTTCAAGGCTGTTTCCACTTCATCTGTCGCGCTATTGAGTATGGCTCCTATTTGGGTAGCCGCTTCAAACAGACGAGCCGTCTTTGAGTAGATAACTTGCATGTAAGAATCTTCGGTTGTGTTTGGATCATTACAGTTCATCAGCTGTAATACTTCACCTTCGGCGATGATATTTACGGCATCACTCATTAACTTGAGGATACGCATGGAACCCAACTCTGTCATCATCTGGAAAGAGCGGGTATAAATAAAATCGCCGACTAGAACACTAGCAGCGTTACCAAAGGCGGCATTTGCAGTGGCTTTACCACGCCTCATGTCTGACTCATCAACCACATCATCATGGAGCAAAGTGGCGGTGTGTATAAATTCAATAAAGGCTGCAGCAGTTGTGTGATCTTGTCCTTGATAGCCTAGAGCACGGGCTGATAACACGGCTAAAAGAGGACGAATGCGCTTGCCACCACCACTTACGATATAGAACCCAAGCTGATTGATTAAGGAAACTTCAGAATTGAGCTGGGCCAGAATTGTTTCATTCACTTTTGCCATATCGCCAGCAGTGAGTGTTTGGATAGTTTTAAAATCCATTGTAAATCCGAGTGAAGTTAGAATCTTTAAGGTCTTTTATTATTTTTATCGGTGGATAATACACTAAAAAACGTTGATAAATACATGGCTAAAAGGCATGATTGCCGCACTTTTATCTGGCGATTAGCTTTTCGCCAACTTTTTAAAAATATGGCTTGTCATAGGTGCATCTCTTCTGTAGAATCTGCGCCCTATTGATGATTAGTTTAGCGCACACCCATAATGCATAAAATACGCATAAGGCTGTGCGGAAAAAGCGGAGTAAGATATGTACGCTGTTTTCCAATCTGGTGGTAAACAACACCGTGTAAGCGAAGGTCAAACCCTTCGTTTAGAGAAATTAGACGTAGAAACGGGTGCAACTGTAGAGTTCGATAAAGTTCTTTTAGTTGCTAACGGTGAAGACGTTAAAGTTGGCGCTCCTCTCGTTGAGGGCGGTAAAGTAGTTGCTGAAGTTGTACAACACGGTCGTGGCGATAAAGTTAAAATCGTTAAGTTCCGTCGTCGTAAGCACTCTCGTAAGCAACAGGGTCATCGTCAGTGGTTCACTGAAGTGAAGATCACTGGTATCAACGCTTAATTGATTAGGAGAGCTTAACAATGGCACACAAAAAAGCTGGTGGTTCTACTCGTAACGGCCGCGATTCAGAAAGCAAACGCCTTGGTGTTAAACGTTTCGGTGGTGAATCTGTTCTTGCAGGTAACATCATTGTTCGTCAACGTGGCACTAAGTTCCACGCTGGTACAAACGTAGGCATTGGTAAAGACCACACTCTATTCGCTCTTACCGAAGGTAAAGTGAAGTTCGAAGTTAAAGGTCCTAAGAACCGTAAATTCGTAAGCATCGAAGCAGAGTAATTCTCGCTCAGAGTAAGAATTAGGTTTCTAGCTGAATTCAAAAGCCCTGCCAGTTTGGCAGGGTTTTTTATTTATGGTGTTAGGGAGTTGATACTAAGGTTTTTTTTCTAAAGTACCTTAGTATATTTCCTGATAAGCAGAAGCAACTTGAGTGAGTACAAGCGCTCAAAGAGCGTCATCTGCTAGAATTTATATCATTCATATTGAGTCAATTTTCTCTATGGATGAGGTTTGCAACACGACTACGAGATGTAGAAAGTGGGCGGAGTAAGAGATGAAATTCGTTGATGAAGCGGTAGTTAAGGTTCAGGCCGGAGACGGTGGTAACGGTGTGGTAAGTTTCTGGCGAGAGAAATTTGTTGCAAAGGGCGGCCCCGATGGTGGTGACGGTGGTGATGGTGGTGATATCTACATCCAAGCCGATGAGAACCTTAACACTTTGATTGATTACCGTTTCCAGCGCTTCTATGAAGCGGAGCGTGGAGAAAATGGTCGCGGTGGCAACTGCACTGGTAAGCGTGGTAAAGACAAGATATTGCGTGTTCCTGTGGGTACGCGCGCTGTTGATATACATACCAATGAAATTGTTGCCGAAGTGGCGGAGCACGGTAAAAAAGTGATGGTGGCTAAAGGTGGCTGGCATGGATTGGGTAACACTCGTTTCAAATCTTCCGTTAATCGCGCCCCTCGCCAGAAAACATTGGGAACCAAAGGTGAAGTCAGAGAGCTTAGGTTAGAGCTACTGCTCTTAGCCGATGTAGGTATGTTAGGTTTGCCTAATGCAGGTAAATCAACCTTTATACGTGCTGTGTCTGCTGCTAAACCTAAGGTGGCAGACTACCCATTTACCACTTTGATTCCAAGTCTTGGTGTGGTGAGTGTTGTCCCAGAGAAAAGTTTTGTTGTTGCTGATATACCAGGTCTTATCGAAGGTGCTGCAGACGGCGCTGGACTTGGGATCCGTTTCTTAAAACACCTTGAGCGTTGCCGTGTTCTTTTGCATATGATCGATATTATGCCCATTGATCAATCTGATCCGGTGCAAAATGCACTGACCATTATCGATGAGCTTGAGCAATACAGTGAGAAATTGGCAGATAAACCACGCTGGCTGATCTTCAATAAAGTTGATCTTATGCCTGCAGAAGAAGCGGATGAAATTATCCAAAACATTCTTGATGCCTTGGGTTGGGAAGAGGATTACTACAAAATTTCAGCAGTGAATAAGCAAGGTACCAAAGAGCTTTGCTACAAGCTGGCTGACTTTATGGAGAAATTACCTCGTGAAGAAGAGCAAGTGAGCGAGGAAGAAAAAGTCGATTTCATGTGGGATGATTACCACAAAGATGCCATGGCCGGTAAAAATGTGATCACCGAAGATGACGACGATTGGGATGATTGGGACGACGAAGATGATGACGGCCATGTCGTCTATGTTCGAGATTAACCTAAGTTTCGTTATCAAGCCGCTATGTCTCTGACATGGCGGCTTTTTTGTGAGAACTTCCTGACCGTATGTGGTTATGATTTAATTGGTTATTGGCTTAGCACGTAAGGGATTGTTATTCTACTATCGCAAACCAATAGGATAAGAGTCAGTAAGAGGTAATAGCAATGATCATCAGTATGATCGCCGCAATGGCAGATAATCGTGTAATCGGTAAAGACAATCAAATGCTATGGCACTTGCCTGCGGATTTCGCATGGTTTAAACGCTGTACCATGGGTAAGCCTGTTATCATGGGTCGTAAAACATACCAATCGATTGGTCGTCCTTTGCCTGGCCGCTTGAATATTGTGATTAGTCGAGATACCAGTCTCAAATTCGATGGCGTCACCATGGCCACCTCTATTGATGATGCATTGAGCCTTGCAGGTGATGTTGAGGAAATTATGATCATTGGCGGAGGGGCGATTTACCAAGCATGCTTGGATATAGCCAGCAAACTCTATATTACTTATATCGATACTCAGGTAGAGGGAGACACTTGTTTTCCTAAGTGGAGCGAGGACTACCAAGAAACCTACTCTGAAACTTACTTAGCAGATGATAAAAACGCTCACAATATGCGCTTTGTGATTTTAGAAAAATAACCCAGTGAGTGACTGAAAGGGCGTTTGTATCGATCTTAGGATTGGTAGAGGCACTACCAATCCGTTTCAGTCCTATTTGGCTTCATTGAGTGTCCAATCATAGTCGTAACTTATCTTGCCACTTATGGTGCCTAAATCTGACCTGTATTGACTTAAATGTTTGATAAGCTGATCCTTATCGCCAAAGTCTTCGCTAAACCAATCGTAGATGGAAGAGAGTTGAGCACCATTGTCATTGAGCAGCACTCCTTTATCGCTATTGATAAAGCTTTTCGCTGCTTGTTCTAACAGTGTTTCCGTGTTGTCTGCTGTGAACGCTTTATGCTGCAGGTTAGGGCAGCCTAAACTTGCACAGTTCACCGCATAGTGAGTCCTAGGATCTTGCCAAATAGGGCGCAAAATTCGGTGCTCGATATCGTTTAGTGTCAGTGTTTTCTCATTGATGGTGATCACATCATCGCCCCATGGCCCAAAACTAAACAAGCCGCCAAGTTTGGTAATCGATTTGACCGGATAGTCGTCCAATATCAGCTTAACAGTAATCGCATTATACAGGTTGACCCAATAAGCATATTGCTGCGCTTTATTGAAAGAAAGAGGATCTGTTTTGGCCAATTTCTCAAGGTACTTGGCAAGCACTTGCTTATCTTTGGTACTGACAGATGAGTATTTAAATAGGGTATAGTCACCTTTGCTGATTAAATACTGATCGAGAAGTTGTTGCCAAGCTTGGTGATCAATAACCGCAGTATTGGACTCATTACTTTTGTTCCAATAAGGCCAAAGTTCTGATTTAGGCGCGCTAAAGGTGCTAAAAGATACGATAGCGAGCAGTAAGGGAAGAAAGAATTTCATGTTCAGTCCTATTAATCACAGCGATATGAGTTAAGACCGACTATCTGATTAAGAACTTTCAAAAAGAAAAAAGCTGGCGTTAACCAGCTTTTATAGACAGACGCTTACTTTAGATACGAGGGTATCTTAGTCTCATAATCAGCAATCTTGTCTTCATGTTGCAGGGTCAAGCCGATATTATCGAGTCCATTGAGCAGGCAATGTCTGCGAAATTCATCAATTTCAAATGAATACTCTTTACCATTAGCTCGAACTAAATTGGCTTCTAAGTCGACCTCAACTTGCGCCCCTTCGTTTTCCTCTACGAATTGGAAAATCTCGTCGACTTGCTGCTCAGTAAGTCTCACAGGAACCATTTGGTTATTGATTGAGTTACCATAGAATATGTCAGCAAAGCTTGGAGCTATCATAGCTTTGATGCCGTAATCCGCAAGAGCCCAAGGGGCATGCTCTCTTGATGAACCACAGCCAAAGTTCTCACGCGCTAGCAAAATTGAAGCGCCTTGATAGCGTGTTTCATTCATGACAAATTCAGGATTTGGCTGCTCCCCTGCATCATCCAAAAATCGCCAATCATGGAAAAGGTGTTTACCAAAACCAAGGCGAGATACCTTTTGCAGAAATTGCTTGGGGATGATCGCATCTGTGTCGACATTTGCCGCATCAAGAGGAACCACTAAGCCTGTATGCTGTTTAAAACCTGACATTTAAGATTCTCCTCAATCTAAATCACGAATATCGACAAAGTGGCCTGCGATGGCCGCTGCTGCTGCCATTGCTGGGCTAACCAAATGGGTGCGGCCATCACGGCCCTGACGACCCTCAAAGTTTCGGTTTGATGTAGACGCGCAGCGCTCCCCAGGCCCTAGACGATCGTTATTCATTGCCAGACACATAGAACATCCTGGAAGACGCCATTCAAAACCTGCATCTTTAAAAATAACATCCAAACCTTCTGCTTCGGCCTGTGCCTTTACTTGCTCAGAACCCGGAACAATCAATGCTTGAACGTGAGAGGCAACTTTGCGACCTTTAGCGACCGCTGCTGCAGCGCGCATGTCTTCAATGCGTGAATTAGTACAAGAGCCAACGAAGACTTTGTCAACCGGGTAGTCAGACAAAGCCTTACCTGCTGTTAGTCCCATGTAGGCGAGGGCCTTTTCGGCAGAGGCTTTTTCAACAGGATCTGCGAAGCTGTCCGGTGTCGGAATGGGTTGGTCGACAGCAATTACTTGTCCAGGGTTTGTCCCCCAGGTAACTTGAGGCTTGATGTCGGCCGCGTTAAGCGTAACTACGGCATCAAACTTGGCATCATCATCGGTTTTAAGAGTCTTCCAATACTCTACTGCAGCGTTAAAGTCGTCACCTTGCGGAGAGAACTTACGATCTTTGATGTATTCAAATGTTGTTTCATCGGGTGCAATTAAGCCAGCTTTAGCGCCTAGTTCGATGGCCATGTTACAAACTGTCATTCGACCTTCCATGGAAAGGTCAGTAATCGCTTCTCCGCAGAACTCAACCACATAACCTGTGCCGCCAGCTGCCGTGGTTTCCCCTATGATGGCCAATACTATGTCTTTTGCAGTAATGCCAGGAGAAACTTTACCTTTGACCTCAATTTTCATGGTTTTGGCACGAGCTTGCTTTAGTGTTTGAGTCGCAAGTACATGCTCGACTTCAGACGTGCCTATACCAAAAGCTAGAGAGCCAAATGCGCCATGCGTTGCGGTATGGGAGTCGCCGCATACAATGGTCATTCCAGGGAGAGTAATGCCTAGCTCTGGCCCCATGACATGAACAATACCTTGATATTTGTGGTTAATATCATAAAGGGTTACGCCAAACTCTTTGCAGTTTTTAGAAAGCGTTTCCATCTGGATACGTGCCATTTCACCAGAGGCATTAATGTCCTTGGTTGTAGTCGAAACGTTGTGATCCATGGTGGCGAATGTTTTATTCACTTGGCGTACTTGACGCCCTTTTTCACGTAAGCCATCGAAAGCTTGAGGTGAGGTCACTTCGTGAACTAAATGTCGGTCAATATACAAAATTGGGTTTTCACCCTCTGCTGCTACGACCACGTGTGCGTCGTAGACTTTCTCGTACAGTGTTTTACCCATCATTGCTTTCCTGTTTTTGCTCCTGACAACGGCTTATCAGGAGCGAATAATTATTTTATGAATTTAAAATGTACTTAGCGATTTTGTCGCCCATCTTCGCAGTCGAGAGGGCGGGTTTGTCACCGGCTAAGTCAGCAGTTAGCTCGCCAGCAGAGAGTGCTTTTGATACCGCTGACTCTATATCTTGGGCTGCGGCTTCTTCACCTAAGCTGTATCTGAGCATAAGAGCGGCAGATAGGATTTGCGCTACGGGATTAGCAATGTTTTTACCCGCAATGTCAGGGGCGCTGCCGCCAGCTGGTTCGTACAAACCAAACTTACTTTCATTTAAGCTTGCTGAAGGTAGCATTCCCATCGAGCCTGTGATCATTGCGCATTCATCAGAGATAATATCGCCAAAGATGTTAGAGCAAAGCATCACATCAAATTGCGATGGATCTTTGATTAGCTGCATAGTCGCGTTGTCGATGTACATATGAGATAGACTGACATCGGGGTAATCTTTAGCAACTTCTTCAACCACTTCGCGCCACAAGATAGAACTTTGTAGAACGTTGGCTTTATCAATGGAGCAGACTTTTTTATCGCGCAGGCGAGCTGACTCAAAAGCAATTTTAGCGATACGTTCAATCTCGAATCTATGATAAACCTCGGTATCGAAAGCTTTCTCATTGGCTCCTTCGCCTTCTCGGCCTTTAGGTTGGCCAAAGTAGATACCTCCAGTTAGCTCGCGTACCACCACGATATCAAAACCACGCTGTGAAATATCAGCGCGTAATGGAGAAAAGTTCTCTAGACCTTGATGTATTTGAGCGGGGCGCAGGTTACAAAATAGCTGAAAGTGCTTACGCAAGGGAAGAAGGGCGCCGCGTTCAGGTTGATCGTTGGGTGGCAAATGTTCCCATTTAGGGCCACCTACTGAACCAAACAATATTGCGTCTGAATCTTCGCAGGCCTTGATTGTACTTGCCGGAAGTGGGCATCCATGATTATCGATAGCAATGCCACCGACGTCATGTTCGGAACGATGAAAAGTAATCGAGTGTTTCTTCTCGATAGCATCTAGCACCTTGTTGGCCTGTGCCATTACTTCTGGTCCAATCCCGTCCCCCGATAAAACGGCGACCTTGTATGATTTGTCTGTCATGAGCTTCCTTAAATTTAATACTTATAGCTAGGAGTGACTTAGACCCCTAGATTTTATTTATACAGTTGCGATCTTTTTCTGTTTGATTTGTTCGATTTGATCCGCACGGTGGATACTGTTGATCACATGAAGTAAAGCTTGTCCTGATGCTTCTACTATATCTGTTGACATGCCAGTGCCGTGATACTTACGACCTTTATAGTTGGCAATGATATCCGCTTGACCTAGACCGTCTTCACCTTCGCCTTTAGCGGTAAGGTCGAACTTGTCTAGCACGATATCATACCCAGTCACTCGGTAGATACACTGATAAAGCGCATCTACAGGGCCGTTACCGACAGCGGCTTCTGATTTTTCTTCATCGCCACATTGCAATTTTATGCTAGTCGTTGCCATTACGCTGCCAGATTGAACGCTTAGATAGTTAAGTTTGAAGAAGTCATCTTCTTCGCGAAGATTAGAGAAATGCATTAAAGCTTCTAGATCATAATCAAACACTTGTCCTTTGCGGTCAGCCAATTTCAAGAAGTCCTCATACAAAGCATCTAAATTGTATTCGTCTTCTTTGTAGCCCATGCTGTCCATATGACTTTTCACTGCAGCTCGGCCGCTTCGACTGGTTAAGTTTAGCGCTTGATTTTTTAGTCCAATAGACGCGGGCGTCATAATCTCATAGGTGTTTTTATTTTTAAGCATTCCATCTTGGTGAATGCCTGAAGAGTGGCTAAATGCATTGGCGCCAACAATGGCTTTGTTGCTTTGAATTGGCATATTACAAAGCTGACTGACTAGCTTACTGGTACGATGAATCTCGTCATGTTTAAGACCAGTGTGAAGGCCAAGCAATTCTTGACGTGTTTTGATGATCATGGCAATTTCTTCTAGAGAGCAGTTACCCGCCCGCTCTCCAATACCATTGATGGTCCCTTCTATCTGGCGCGCACCTGCTTGAACGGCGGCAATTGAGTTTGCCACTGACATGCCCAAGTCATCATGGCAATGTACTGAAATAATGGCTTTATCAATGTTGGGAACACGGTTGAACAAGGTTTGTATAATGCCGCCGAATTCATTTGGAACAGTGTAGCCAACAGTGTCTGGTATATTGATTGTGCTTGCGCCTGCATTGATTGCTGCTTCAACCATGCGGCATAAATTATCAATCGGTGTTCTGCCTGCATCTTCACAAGAAAACTCGACATCATCAGTGTATTGGCGAGCGTGTTTGACGGCTTTTACCGCCATGTCTACGACGTCATCATAGCTGCGACGTAATTTGTCCTCGACATGGATTGTTGAAGTTGAAATAAAGGTGTGAATTCTAAACTGTTCCGCGATTTTTAACGCTTCCGCTGCTGCATCAATATCTTTTGCGACTGCACGGGAAAGTGCACAAACTCGGCTATTTTTTATGTGTTTTGCAATTGTTTGTACGGATTCAAAGTCGCCGGGAGAGGAGACTGGAAAGCCAGCTTCAATAACATCGACACCTAGCCTTTCAAGCGCATAAGCAATCTGCAGTTTTTCTTTAACTGTCAAGCTTGCTGACAACGCTTGCTCGCCATCACGTAACGTGGTGTCGAAAATAATGACCTGATCATTCATGTTTGCTTCCTTCCTGATATTTTTATGCTCACACAGTGAATCGTTTTCTTCCGGTATCGACCTACAAAAAAGCCCGCATTTCGATGCGGGCTTTTAAATCTTGTTGTGGTTATTTTTCTTCCACAGCCTACCCGCGCGATTTGGTCACGATAAGGAGGAGGCTCAGCAGAATTGAAAAATGCTTAGACATTGTTAACGGATCCTTTAGGGCGTTAAATTAACCACAAAATTTAATTAACAAATTAGTACCGCACTCTGATGTACACGTCAACCCCCAAAAGAGCATTTATTAACTAACCCTAGAATAAATACCTTTGATTCGCCGAATACAAAAACTCAGCAATTAGATTTCAGTTAAGAGATTCCCCTTATGAATGAGTTGAAAGTTATGGCTATTAGGAAGGTAGGGTGACCGAAATATGCCAATTTGAGCGACATTCAACGGATGTGATTAAAATGTGTCTATCACTTGAGTAAAAGTTAATTTGTAGAACCAAACAAGGTTACCTATTTTGTCAAAGCGTCGCGCGTTATCACATCAAATATTAATCTTGGTTTTGTAGTTTTAACTTTAGTTATTTTTCTTGTAAATGATTCTTTTTGTCACTTAGCACCTATTAGTCCACTTAATTAATTACTCAAAATTTCATACTTATACTAATTTATGTTTTTTTATATTTTGTTTAAATTATTGATTTTAATGTTTTTAATTATCATTCAGGTGAAAAATACTGATTAATTATCAATCTGGTTGCCAATACATGAATGATTCGTTGATAGTAAGGTTCCGCCGCGAAGTATCGGACGGACAAATATAATGAAAAACTGGTTATCTATTCCCAACCAACATTGATTTAAAAAACATTTACATTGACGAATACAAGACAAGAGGCTTGCGTGATGATTGAGAAAAAAGAATCTATGAGTGCTATTGCCAGCTACAGAATGGAAAGTACTCTCCGTGGAGTAGATTTAAACCTTTTAACTGTATTTGATGCGGTTATGCAGGAACAAAATATTACCCGTGCCGCACACAATTTAGGTATGTCACAACCTGCAGTAAGTAACGCAGTTGCCAGACTAAAAGTGATGTTTAACGATGAACTATTTATGCGTCAGGGACGAGGTATTCAACCAACCCAGCGTGCGCGCTTGCTGTTTGGTCCCGTTCGTCAGGCACTTCAATTAATCCGTAACGAACTGCCAAGCTCTATTTTTTCTCCTGAAACTTCTACTCGTTTGTTCAAACTGGCGATTTGTAGCCCTTGTGATATGCGCTTCGCTCCAAAAATTATGTCTACGATTCATGAACAGGCTCCTAATGTACAACTTCACTTAGACGCAGAGTTTGATCGTCAGTTGGCTGAAAGAATGCGTTACCAAGAGATTGACTTTGTCGTTGATTATGCTCGCTTCGATGAGCAAGGCTTTTCTAGCACTGAAATCTTCCAAGATGAGTTGGTTGTTGTTGTGTCTAAGTCGCACCCTCGTATTCAACAAGGTGTCACGGCAGAGCAGCTTAAAGACGAACGTCATGCTAAGTTGTCTCGTGTACATGGGCAACGCAGTTTTTCAGAGCAAGCATACCGCGACCTCGACGTACAGGCATATTACGAAGGAACTAGCTTAAGCAATGTTTTATATGTAGTGGGTCAGTCTGAGCTGGTTACCATCGCTCCTCGCTGGATGGTGGAAAATGCGGCTAATAAAGAGCAGCTGCAAATTCTCGACTTCCCGTTTGAAAATGCCAAAATCAGCGGTTTCCTGAGCTGGCACGAGTCAAGTGAGAAGGACAAAGGCCATATCTGGCTTCGTGACCAATTAATGATGATTTGTGGCGAAGTAGTTGCAAAGGCCTAATTAACTATCATTAAAAACCTTGAATGGTTTGGCGCCATTCAAGGTTCTTTACATTTCAAATATCAACTTTCATTCCCCCTAGTTGCCTTTTCTTTACCTAAATGTACACTTGTGCGCTCTGAAAGCTTACATACGTAAGCGAAAGGTAGGAATATGGCTTATATAGATTTTCATATCGTTAAAAGAATTCGTCAGCAGTTAGGTCAAAATGGTGATCGAGTCGCTCTTAAATACAAATCGGGTGATGCTTGGCAAGGCATTAGCTGGACTGAGTTTGGTGTTCAATTAGACTGCTTATCTTTAGCTTTACTGGATCATGGTATTGAGGTCCAGGATAAGATTGGTATTTTTGCTAACAATATGCCTAATTGGACCGTTGCCGATCTCGCCTCTCTTCAAATTCGAGCGGTTACCGTTCCTATTTATCCAACTAACACTGCCAATCAAGCAGGCTATATTCTCGATAATGCTGATGTGCGCATCCTATTTGTTGGAGAGCAATCTCAGTTTGATGCAGCCGTTAGCGTTTTTGACCAGTGCCCTAAATTAGAATTGATCGTGACAATGTCAGAAGGCATTGAGCTTGGCCAATTTGGCTTTGTTTGCACTTGGCAGGAGTTTGTTGACCGTCCTCAAAATCCACCCGAGGCACAACTTCAACAGCGTTTGGCCGAAGCCAATTTGGATGATTTACTTACCCTTATATATACCTCAGGTACGACAGGGCAACCTAAGGGTGTGATGCTAGATTATCGTAATGTCGCATCGCAACTCGAAGGTCACGATAAAAGGCTTACACTCAGCCATAATGATGTTTCACTGTGCTTTCTTCCTTTATCTCACGTTTTTGAACGCGCTTGGACTTTTTATACTCTGTACCGTGGAGCGACCAATTGCTACTTGCAAGATACAATGCAGGTTCGTGAAGCTTTGAGTGACATCAAACCGACGGTCATGTGCGCTGTTCCTCGTTTCTATGAGAAAATATTTTCTGCCATTCATGACAAGGTATCAAAAGCGCCAATGACTAAAAAACTGCTCTTTACTTGGGCTGTGAATATGGGCGCTAAGATGTCCTTGTGTCATCAAGAGGGCAGAACACCTTCCTTTATTCTGCGAAAGTTTCATCAGCTTGCAGATAGTATGGTGTTGTCTAAATTGCGTGCTTTGCTGGGTGGCCAGATTAATTTTATGCCATGCGGCGGGGCCAAATTAGATGAAGCGATTGGTCGTTTTTTCCATGCAATCGGCATAAATATAAAGCTTGGCTATGGAATGACAGAAACCACCGCCACTGTCTCTTGTTGGGCGGATGGCTGTTTCCAGCCACATTCCATAGGCACATCCATGCCAGGCGCCGAAGTGAAAATAGGAACCAATAATGAAATATTAGTTCGCGGGCCAATGGTGATGCGCGGCTACTACAAAATGCCCAAAGAAACGGCAGAGTCATTTGATGAGCAAGGTTTTTTAAAAACCGGAGACGCGGGGCACATAGATGAAAAAGGTAATGTGTTTATTACCGACCGTATCAAAGAGCTAATGAAAACATCAGGTGGTAAATATATTGCGCCTCAGCTTGTCGAAGGGACGATCGGCAAGGATCACTTTTTTGAACAAGTGGCAATTATTGCTGATACTCGTAAGTTCGTTTCTGCGCTCATTGTGCCTTGTTTTGATAGCCTTGAAGCATATGCGAAAGAGCTGAACATTAAGTATCAAGATCGTATCGAATTGATCAAGCATCACCAAGTCATTGAAATGCTTGAACGTAGGGTAAATGATTTGCAAAAGGAATTAGCAAAATTTGAGCAAGTGAAGAAATTTAAGTTGCTACCTAAAGCGTTTTCAATGGATGCCGGTGAGCTGACTCCGACTCAGAAGCTTCGCCGCAAAGTCATCAACGAGAAATACCAAGATGAGATTGAAGAGATGTACAGTGATGATGTGGTGAAAAAGTAAATCTCCCAATAACGAGCGCTTTCTAATCTTAAAATCCCTCAAACTTTGTATTTGAGGGATTTTTAGTTTTGTCTTAACGCTTTTTTCTGGCTTATAAACTATTGCTCCTTCACCCAAATATCTGTGTAAGATTTTTGGGTAAAATAATTTTGGTAAGCCATGATATAAGCTTTTTCTAAATTTTGAGTGTATCGCTCAGTATCAAATAACGGCATAGACATTCGTTGACTAGTAAGAGTTTTCTTGATTTCTGCAAGCTTTTCAGGGCTGTTAGCGAGTTGCAAAATCACCTGCTGATATTCTTCGTTTGTATGAGTAACAAGCTCGGCTAACCCAGCGGCATGCAGCAAGCTTGTCGAGACTCTGGCAGCAAGGCCTTGTCCTGATTTGGTGACGACAGGGACACCAGCCCAAAGCGCATCGCTTGCCGTTGTATGAGCATTGACATTAAAGGTATCTAAGAAAATGTCAGCATGTTGATATCTGGCTAAATGTTCCTCTTGTTGTAAAGGTTTAGCGAAGACCAAGCGTTCACTACTTACACCTCTTTGATCGGCATACTGCTTTAGATTTCTTTGCACATGGGGATTGTCGCTAAACAGCCAAAGAACACTTCCTTTTACGTTTTTTAATACACTCATCCAGATATCAAATTCTGTGGGGGATAGTTTATATGGGCTGTTGAAGCAGCAAAAGACGAGTCCTTTATCTGGTAACCCTAATTCTTGTTTAGTCGATGAACACTGGGGGATTAGGCGAGTGTTATCATTGGGTTGGTAGCTGTTGGGTAGATAAATAATATTCTCGATATAATGAGGCCTTTGCTCTTGCGGGATAAGGTATGAATCAGCAACGAGATAATCGATAAAATCAGCACCTGTTGTGCCAGGGTAGCCAACATGGCTGATTTGCAACGGTGCTGGCCGCTTGGCAAAAATACCTAAACGCCCATCTCGGGTATGGCCTTTTAGATCAACCGCAATATCAATCCTATCTTTTCTTGCAAGTTTTGCTATCTCTAGGTCGTTTAACTCAGCTACATCATGAAAAACATCAAATAAGTCAGGAGCTTTTTTCCTCGTGCTATCACCCGTATTAGGGCCAAAAGAATAGGCGTAGACGTCGAACTTTTCTCTGTCGTGCAGTGCAAAGACTTTAGACATGAGATGCATGGTGGCGTGATCATGAAAATCAGCGCTGAAATAGCCAATACGAAGCCGACTTGACTTTTGCTTTGGCTTGGCTGTCTGTGGTAAATCGCACACTAGGTGTTTGGATTTAACGAATTGTTCAGAGCGAAGTCGATGTCTTAGTGGTGAGTCTTCAAAGGTTAGTGCTGCGAAAGGAGAGACGGCTTTACCTTGAGTGCCGAGAGTTTTAACCATGGATATGTCTTCCTCCATGGCGGACCAGTCGCAAAGCCTTGCTTGTTGATATAGCTTTTTGAGCCTTACGGATTCCATGTGTGGGTCTAAGGTTAGAGCTTTTTGATATGCTGTTACCGCCAGCTCTGGTTTATCTTGCTTTTCAAGCACTGCTCCTAAGTTATCATAGGCTTCAACGTGGTTTGGTTTGAGTGATAAAGCCCTCATATAACATTCAGACGCTTGCTTTAGCTTGCCTTGTTCTTGAAAGATAATGCCCAAGTTATTATGTGCTTCTGCATAATCTGGATTTATTGCAAGTGCTTGCTGATAAGCTTTTACAGCGTCTTTTAGATTGCCAAGATCTCTAAGTACCACGCCCTTGTTGTTATGTGCCTCAGCATAATCAGGCTTAAGTGATAACGCCTTTTGATAATACCCAAGTGCTTCTTGAAGTTTGCCTTTGTCTCTCAGTACGACAGCTAAATTATTATAGCCGCCAACATTTTCAGGGCATAAGTCGATAACCTGCTCAAACGCCTCAAGAGCCTGATCCATGTTTCCCACACTTTTACTCGCTACACCTAGAATATTCCAAACCATGCTGTTATTGGGATGCTGTATAGACAGTGCTTGGGCTTGTTTTAACACCAGGTTTACTTGACCTTGACTATATTGCTCGATAAGTCTCTCGATGGTTTCATTGAGTGCTGTTTCTGAGGCCATGCTTGATTCTTAGTGGTGAGTTATCGCTTGAACACACTCTAACATGAGACGTGGTTGGATAAAGTGAACGCTTTGCCAGTGGAGTGAATAATCCATTTATTTCACAAAAATCTGCTTACCCAAGACTAAAGGACTCGCTTCACTCAAACGTAAAATATAAAACTTTTGTCTAAATATACTTAAAGTCTGACATGACCATCTGCATACTGATAAGTGATTAGCTTGATTCACTGCCCATACCTCAATCTGTAGCATCTTGTTTAAAGTGAGATCTAAATTTGATTAGATCATTGTTTAAGAAAACGTTACATTTGTTGCTCGAACTTGTTTTGTGTTACATCACAGCAAGGCATAGCCGAAAAAGTGGAAGCATTTCGATTAGGCTACGAATAAGCCCTAGACTATGTAAACCCAGCACCTATTGATTGACCTTATCAATAGGAGAGTTGGCGAGGAGAAAAATATGGCAGTAATGTTGTCCGGTGCAGAGATGGTTGTTCAATCTCTGATCGAGGAAGGTGTGGAACAAATCTTTGGTTATCCTGGTGGTTCCGTTCTAGATATTTATGATGCTCTGCACGCTAAGACAGATCAAATCAAACACGTGCTTGTTCGCCATGAACAAGCTGCGACCCATATGGCTGATGGTTATACACGCGCAACAGGCAAACCAGGCGTGGTGCTTGTATGTTCAGGGCCAGGTGCTACCAATACGGTAACAGGTATCGCTACCGCCTATATGGACTCAATACCCATGATTGTCATTTCTGGTAATGTGCCTAATAACCTAATTGGTAATGATGCGTTCCAAGAGTGCGATATTGTCGGTGTGTCTCGACCTATTGTGAAGCATAGTTTCTTGGTTAAAGAGGCGAAGGACATCCCTGAGACCATGAAAAAAGCGTTTTATATCGCTACAACAGGTCGCCCAGGTCCCGTGGTCATTGATCTGCCCAAAGACGTTATGAATCCCCTTAATAAGCTGCCTTATGAGTATCCTGCTAACTTGTCGATGCGCTCGTATAAACCGACCACGACTGGGCACAAAGGCCAGATTAAAAAAGGTCTTAAAGCGCTGCTCGCCGCTAAAAAACCCGTTTTATACGTGGGCGGAGGAGCTGTCATATCCCAAGCTGATGAATACCTTTTACAACTATCAGAGAAGCTAAACTTACCTGTCGTTAGCACACTTATGGGGCTTGGCGCTTTTCCTGGCACGCATAAAAACTCTCTTGGTATGTTGGGCATGCATGGGCTTTATGAAGCCAATATGGCGATGCACAACGCCGATCTTATTTTTGGTGTGGGAGTACGATTTGACGACAGAACCACCAATAACCTAGAAAAGTACTGCCCCAATGCTAAAGTGATGCACATAGATATCGATCCTTCTTCGATTTCTAAGAATGTGCAGGCTGATTTACCTATTGTTGGCTCAGCAGAAAAAGTCTTAGCAAGTATGCTGTCTTTGCTCGAAGAACAAGGCGCAGTCAATGATCATCAAGCCATGCAAAGCTGGTGGGATGATATTCAAACCTGGCGCGATCGTAATTGTTTGTCTTATGACACCTCTTCTGAGCGTATCAAACCTCAGCAAGTCATTGAAACTCTGTATAAGTTGACTAATGGTGATGCATACGTCGCTTCTGATGTCGGTCAACACCAAATGTTTGCGGCGCTTTACTATCCGTTCAATAAATCACGTCGCTGGATAAACTCAGGGGGCCTTGGCACCATGGGTTTTGGCTTTCCAGCAGGTCTTGGGGTGAAATTTGCCAAACCGGAAGAAGAAGTAGTGGTGGTAACGGGAGATGGCAGTATCCAGATGAACATTCAGGAGCTGTCGACAGCAATGCAATATGACATTCCCGTCAAGATCATTAATCTTAACAACCGCTTCCTAGGTATGGTTAAGCAGTGGCAAGATATTGTTTACCAGGGTAGACACTCGAATTCTTATATGAGCTCTGTGCCTGATTTTGTCGCCATTGCTAAAGCCTATGGACATGAGGGGATCCGGATCGAGACGCCAGATCAACTCGAATCAGGACTCAAACAAGCGTTAGAGATGAAAGACAAACTGGTATTTGTTGATATCAATGTTGATGAGACTGAGCATGTATATCCAATGCAGATCAAAGGCGAGGGTATGGACAAGATGTGGTTAAGCAAGACGGAGAGAACGTAAGATGAGACACATTATTTCATTGCTAATGGAAAACCAACCTGGCGCATTATCTCGGGTAGTGGGTCTGTTCTCACAGCGTGGCTACAACATTGAGTCTTTAACCGTATCGCCGACCGATGATGAAACCCTTTCTCGCTTGAACATCACCACGATTTCAGATGACATGCAGTTAGAGCAGATTCAAAAGCAGCTCAATAAACTCATTGATGTGTTAAAAGTTCAGGAAGTGACGGAATTTGATCATGTTGAACGCGAACTCATGATGGTTAAAGTGAGAGCTAGCGGTATGGCTCGTGAAGAAGTCAAACGTACCGCCGATATTTTTCGCGGCCAGATTGTCGATGTCACCGCTTCACAATACACAGTTCAGCTAGCGGGCACCAGTGAAAAGCTTGATGCTTTTATCCAAGCTATCTCTGAAGCAACCGAAGTAATTGAAGTCGCAAGAAGTGGTGTCGTGGGTATTGCACGCGGTGAAAGAGCGCTTAAAGCGTAACTCGATTTAAAATTCATACAAAAAAGCCCAACGTCGTTTGAGTCTGTTGGGCTTTTTATTTTTGTATTATCTGAACTATGTATTTTAAGGCTTTATCAATCAATCTCAGCGCTAATATGACGATCTGACACCCAAGTTAATGGCATTGGTTTTCTCAAGGTGAGGGTGTACTGCCTGTATCCGCGACAGGCCTTATTTTACCGCTTATTATTCACAATAATTATGATTTTGTGATCTAGTTATTATTTTTTTGCCTATATTCAACTTTTTTCTCATCTTTTTCTGATTTTCCTCCATTTATAACCATCAGCTTTATTCATCAATAAAAAAGAGGTCCTATGGCGATGGTCATTGGTGGAACGGGTTTAGGCCAGTTCGACATATTGGGGCAGTCTGGTATCAAGCTAGGCGGCAGTCATAATG
>NZ_JAKRGI010000030.1:0-32719 GCF_022347625.1 Vibrio sp. Of14-4
GTCAAACACTTTTTAAAATTAATTTTAACGGCTATTTTCGACCTCACTAACAGGCTTCAGACATATGCCTTACCCCGTGTCAGTGGGAGCGCATTATAGAGAGCTAGCGTGACTATGCAAGTGTTTATTTCAATTAAAATAGACATTAAAATGTTTTCGGTTGATTCCTAGACAAATCACCAGACGCTATGCTCACTATATAAACGCATAAGCATCTGCAAACATTTGTTCACTCTTAGCTCCTTTACTTTGGGTAAACTGTTCACGGGCAGCTCCTGCCATTTCAAAACGGCCAGCAATATAAATGTCATAATCATCTAGTAAATCAAAGTCTTCATCTATGGCAGCCAAAACATTACCTGTTTTCCCTTGCCAACTAGAATCAGCTTGTTCTACGACTGGTATAAAATGAATATTGCTGTGGTTAGATGCGATATCGTTAAGTTCTTCTATTGCGTATAGTTGGCATTCATCACGAGCTCCCCAGTAGAGGTAGATACTCTTAGAGCTATTTTGCGCAATACAGTGATCCAAAATAGAACGTACGTAACTAAAACCTGTTCCACCAGCGATTAAAAGTAGTGGTCGATCACTGTCTTCTCTTATCCATGCATCACCATGAGGCGCTTCAATGTTCACTTTAGAACCGTCATCCAAAGATTTTTGCATTATACCTACCACTTCTATGGCGTAAGCATTATGCTCAGCTGCACCAATATGGAGTTCGAGCTCACCGTGGTGACGGCAAGGACTACTTGCTATCGAAAATGGCCGCTTATCTTTTTCACCCATGACCACAGTTAAATATTGCCCGGCTTTAAAAGCCACAGGTGTTTCAGGGTGTAAAAGAATGCGATAAGTATTACTGGCTAGGGGTTCTATAGATTTCACTATACATTGGATTGTCATGGTATTCCTCTGGTCTACTTGCCGACGTAGACTCTGTGTTATGTGACGCCTCTCTCCAACAGTGAAGCGCCGCTCTTATTAATTATAATTTCTTAGCTCAGTAGTTTGATATAATATAACTTTAATAATCGACTAACGTCTCATATACCGAGCTTACTCCACTTAGCATCAACCTGCTCAACTAGATCAGGGTCTTTCTTGATCGGGATCCCCCACTCTCGTGTTACTTCACCAGAGAGCTTCTTGGTTGCATCCAACCCTAGCTTTGCGCTCTGTCCACCATTTTTTTGGACTATAGTTGCATCACGTAAAGGGTCCATTCTAGTAGTGATGGCCCAAATGATATCATTCCAATCATGAACATTAACATCATCATCACAAAGAATGACAAATCTAGCATCAAGGTTCTGTTGTGAAAATTCCCATACGCTTTTTAGTAACGACCGGGATTGTCCCGCATGTGCTTTCAACATCGAAATAATTACAAAAGCGCTTGTTCCAGAACTTGGCATAGAAATATCAATTATTTCCGGAAAAGCTTCACGTAGCTTTTCTAGTATATCCTCGACAGTGACTTCGCTTGGCGCCGATAGCATATCTTGACGATTAATCTTTTCTGCGTCCCATTTAATAGTGGCATCCAAACCCATTTTAGAGCCAAGTCCAGCAATAGGAGAAGCGAAGTCCAATGAGTCAATCGGAGTATTTTCTATCAATAACGTATCAGCCGCAGGATCCATGTTCTGACACATTGCACTAACAACATCATTCCAACAACGAGCATTAACACTTTCATCGCAAACAAGGACAAATTTCGTATACATAAACTGACGTAAAAAAGACCATACACCCATCATTACTCGTTTAGCATGTCCTGGATACTGCTTTTTGATTGTCACTACAGCCATTCGATAAGAGCAGCCTTCAGGCGGTAAGTAGAAATCCACTATTTCTGGGAATTGTTTTTGTAATATAGGCACAAAAACTTCATTAAGTGCGACACCAAGGACTGCAGGCTCATCGGGCGGGCGGCCAGTATAAGTACTATGATATATAGGATCTTTACGCATGGTCACGTGAGTAACTGTAAAGACATGATGCCTTTCTTTTTCGTTGTAGTAGCCTGTATGGTCTCCGTAAGGTCCTTCATCGGCGTACTCATTTGGATCGATGTAGCCTTCGAGCACGATTTCAGCACTTGCTGGTACCTCGAGATCATTACTAATAGACCTCACTACCTCGGTTTTGCTCCCTCGCAACAACCCCGCAAATGCATATTCTGACAAGGTATCTGGTACAGGTGTAACCGCACCAAGAATAGTGGCGGGATCTGCACCGAAAGCAACAGAAACTGGAAAAGGCTCACCTGGCTTAGCCTCCATCCAATCTTTCAGATCAAGAGCTCCACCACGATGGGCAAGCCAACGCATGATAACTTTGTTCTTACTGAGTTTTTGTTGACGATAAATACCAAGATTTTGACGCTTTTTAAACGGCCCTCGGGTTATAGTTAGCCCCCAAGTTAACAAAGGTGCGACATCGTCAGGCCAGCAACTCATTACTGGAATTTTATCAAGATCAACTTCATCAGCTTGCCAAATGATCTGCTGACACGCTGCATTACGTATCCTTTTAACCGGCATATTGAGCACCTGCCTAAATACAGGAAGCTTTCGCAATGCATCTTTAAAACCTTTAGGTGGCTCTGGCTCTTTGAGATAAGACAGCAACTTGCCTACATCACGTAGGTCCATCACATCGTTTCGTCCCATACCTATTGCCACTCTCTCTGCGGTACCAAACAGATTGGTAAGCACAGGTATATCGTAACCAATTGGGTTTTCGAATAACAATGCAGGGCCACCTGCGCGTAGAACACGATCGCTTATTTCTGTCATCTCATAATGTGGATCAACAGGTTCAGAAATGCGCTTTAGTTTCCCTTCCCGTTCAAGGTGAACAATAAAATCGCGTAAGTCCCTAAAAATCATAGATCTGCTGTGAGTTGATTAGTCTGGGGGCAGTATAACAAAAAGAGAGATATCTCCATCCCCCTTTTTAATAAGGTTAATACTATTGTGACAAAGCATTCATAATGGCGTGGCTTCGCACCTGAGGATTATCGTTGGCAAGTTCTTCCAGCCATGGGGAGTAACCTTGATTGGCGAGTTCAGTCGCAACCATAGAGGCTTCATCATGCAAAGTCATTCGGTCAATCAGAAACACTTTAACTTCTTCTTTCATTGGCTTAATACGCGCCAACTCCTTAATTGCTTGCTCTTTAAGACTAGGGTTATATGAGGCATTCATAATTTGCACTATGGAAAACCCATCCCCGACTTCAGCTAAACGGCTCAATTCCGACTGACTATGGAAATCAGCCCGCATTAACCAAAGTAGTTTGTAGACTTCAGAGTCTTTGCTGGCTTGAGCCAGTCGGACCATAATTTTTGACGAGGGTAACCAACTTGTAACGGCTTCATCGGTTAATTGAGATGCTAGGTTATCAATGGCTTTCGAAGATAAATTATCAAGCTCACGCAAAAATAGAGCTTCTTTCGCTTGAAGCTGATATTCATTACCTGACAACCAGAGCTTAAGATCCAGCTCTCCACGCTCAGCGTTGAGAACAAAGTCTAAGGCGAGTGTATCTTGCTTCCACCGTTTAAGAATGCGACTTGCGATTGCAGGGTAATTAAAAGCGGGAACAGAAAACTCATACCCCTCCCCTCTTTCCATCACCTGATAAGTGGGAGCCATAGATTTCTGCTGTTCAACAAACAGCGCCATTGAAGCCGTTAAGGGAATATTTTGCGCTTCTATCTCCCGCAACAAAAGATACCTAGCAACTTCCTGTTGTGGGAGTGCCATTCTTTCCAACGCAAAGCTCAATGAATCTGTCTTACCTTGAATTGCAGATTGCAGCAAATCAGCCACCTTTCTATTGATTTGTTGGCTATCAATCAGAAGATGAACTTGTTTAGGCTGCATTTCGGTTGCCAATGCACTTGGAGCTCCGATGAATAAAGATGCACACAGGAGAACCGACGACAACATTCCTTGTTGCATGTTAACCTCCTTTTAACATTCTTACTCATTGTGCGGCTTATCAAACGAGAATGCAAACAAAAACGCCACCGACAATGTCGATGGCGTTATGAGTCACAAATTATTATTGACGCCGCATTGCATCGAAAAATTCATCATTAGTCTTGGTCATTGCAAGCTTATCAATCAGGAATTCCATTGCGTCGATTTCTCCCATAGGGTGAACAATTTTACGCAAAATCCACATTTTCTGTAGCTCGTCCGTTTTCGTCAAAAGCTCTTCACGACGAGTACCACTGCGGTTGAAGTCAATAGCAGGGAAAACTCGCTTCTCCGCAATCTTACGATTTAGGTGCAGTTCCATATTACCTGTACCTTTAAATTCCTCGTAGATCACTTCATCCATCTTAGAGCCTGTATCTACAAGCGCAGTCGCAATAATAGTTAAACTACCACCCTCTTCAACATTACGGGCAGCACCAAAGAAGCGCTTAGGACGGTGCAATGCGTTGGCATCAACACCACCAGTCAGGACCTTACCTGAAGAAGGAACAACAGTGTTGTAGGCTCTTGCTAGGCGAGTAATAGAGTCAAGCAAGATAACTACATCTTTCTTGTGTTCAACTAAGCGTTTCGCCTTTTCAATCACCATTTCTGCAACTTGAACATGACGTGACGCAGGCTCATCAAAGGTAGAAGCAACCACTTCCCCTTTAACCAAACGCTGCATCTCAGTTACTTCTTCCGGACGTTCATCAATAAGAAGTACCATTAGCTCACACTCAGGATGATTATAAGCAATGCTCTGTGCAATATTTTGCAGCAGCATTGTTTTACCCGCCTTTGGTGGAGCAACAATCAAGCCACGCTGACCTTTACCAATCGGTGAAGCAAGGTCTAAAACTCGTGCGGTAATATCTTCTGTCGAACCATTGCCTCGCTCCATCACCATACGCTCATTGGCATGTAATGGGGTTAAGTTTTCAAACAGGATCTTATTACGTGCGTTGTCTGGTTTGTCATCATTAACCGTATTGACTTTTAACAACGCAAAGTATCGTTCACCGTCTTTTGGTGGACGAATCTTGCCAGCAATTGAGTCACCGGTACGTAGGTTAAAACGACGGATCTGACTCGGAGAAACATAAATGTCATCAGGACCGGCTAGGTATGAGCTGTCTGCACTACGCAAAAAGCCAAAGCCGTCTTGAAGTATTTCCAGAACTCCGTCGCCAAATATATCTTCACCGCTTTTTGCGTGTGCTTTTAAAATGGCGAAGATGATATCTTGTTTTCTCAAACGAGCTAGGTTTTCAAGGCCTAAGCTTTCGCCCAGCTTGACAAGATCAGACACTGGTCTGTTCTTCAGTTCTGTTAGATTCATGGTGGTGGATGCTTGTTTAGTCAAAATAGGATCTGTTATTTAGTTAAGATGAATTCGGTCACAGGATCGACCAAGAAGAGAAACTAGTTTATTTAACGTGCGATAATCTAGCACTAAATACTAGCCTAGTCTAGATTTTGTTGATATTCAAAACCGCGCATCGATGAAAATGCACGGTCTCATCGCATGAACAACTTATAGGTTCGCGTCTAAAAACTCTTTCAGTTGAGTTTTAGACAAAGCACCTACTTTAGTTGCTGCTACACCACCATCCTTAAATAGTAATAAGGTCGGTATACCGCGGATACCAAATTTAGGTGGAGTACCTGCATTTTGGTCGATATTTAATTTACCGATAGTGAGTTTACCTTCGTACTCGTCTGCGATTTCGTCCAAAATAGGGGCGATCATTTTACAAGGACCACACCATTCTGCCCAAAAATCAACAAGAACTGGGCCTGCAGCATTGATTACATCGTTCTCAAAACCGTCATCAGTTAGCTGCAAAATCTTATCACTCATCTTACACTCCAATGTGTTTTTTCGGACTGGTTGGATGATAACCAGTATTTAGATGCCCTATTGGAATGTATTTACCTTCGTATTGCAAGCTTAAGCTGATATTCTATAGCTATGAAAAAGACGCATATCACAGAGCAAAAGTTCGCCGATTTGGGTTTACACCCCCAAGTTATTGAAGGTTTGAATAAAAAAGGGTTCGAATTTTGTACCCCAATTCAAGCTTTGGCGTTGCCGGTACTGCTCACCGGCCAAGACATTGCAGGACAGGCTCAAACTGGAACAGGGAAAACCCTGGCGTTTCTGACTGCTACTTTTAACCACCTTCTCAACACACCCGAGCATGAAGGTAGAAAGATTACACAACCTAGGGCCATTATAATGGCTCCGACTCGTGAGCTTGCCATCCAGATATATAATGATGCCAAGCCGTTAATTGAGAGCACTGGCATCAAAGCCGCACTGGCTTACGGTGGCGAAAGTTATGACAAGCAATTGTCAAAGCTAGAGCAAGGTGTTGACGTTCTTATTGGCACCACAGGTCGAATTATCGATTTTTATAAGCAGCGCGTATTTAATCTTAAAAGCATACAAGCCGTCGTCCTTGATGAAGCCGATCGAATGTTTGATCTGGGCTTTATTAAAGATATACGCTTTCTTTTCCGCGGCATGCCAGAACCCAAACAACGCCTAAACATGTTGTTCTCTGCCACTTTATCTTATCGAGTTCAAGAGCTGGCTTTCGAGCATATGCATAACCCTGAACACCTTGCTGCTGAGCCAGAGCAAAAGACAGGTCACCGCATCCAAGAAGAACTCTTCTATCCGTCAAACGAAGATAAGATGACTCTTCTACAAACTTTGATCGAAGAAGAATGGCCTGAGCGAGCGATAGTATTTGCTAACACCAAGCACAAATGCGAATCAATCTGGGGACACCTTGCAGCCGATCGACACAGAGTTGGGCTCCTCACTGGCGATGTACCTCAGAAAAAACGTGAAAAGATCCTTGAGCAATTTACTCGTGGAGAAGTCGATTTGCTTGTCGCAACAGATGTGGCGGCCAGAGGACTGCACATCCCACAAGTCACTCACGTATTCAATTATGACCTACCTGACGACTGTGAAGATTACGTTCACCGCATAGGCCGCACAGGAAGAGCTGGTGCAAGTGGTCATTCTATTAGCTTCGCTTGTGAAGAATACGCCATTAATCTTCCCGCGATTGAAGAGTATATAGAGCATACCATTCCAGTCTCTGAATATGATGCGTCGGCGCTAATTCAAGATCTGCCGGCACCATTACGTATGCGTTCTAATCGACCACAGCAACGCCGTACTAACACTGGTGGTTCACGCTCGAATAACCGCCGTTCAAACAACCGCTCTCGTCAGCGTCACAGTAAAGATTCATAAGGCCGTTTATGAGACAAGAAGTGTCATCCCCACTTTATGCTGCCATTGACCTCGGGTCTAACAGTTTTCATATGCTGATTGTTCGTCATATTGATGGCAGCATACAAACCATGGCGAAAATAAAACGTAAAGTACGTTTAGCTGCAGGACTGGACTCAAACAGTCGTTTGAGCCAAGAGGCTATGCAGAGGGGGTGGGACTGTCTGAGTCTCTTTGCTGAACGCCTGCAAGACATTGATAAGCAAAATATTCGCATTGTCGGTACGGCAACACTGAGAACAGCGACCAATGCAGATGTCTTCCTTAGCCATGCCAAACAAATACTAGGCTACGACATAGAAGTCATTGATGGTAGGGAAGAAGCCGCGACTATCTACAAGGGTGTCGCGCACACTTCAGGTGGCTGCGGACGCCGCTTAGTGGTTGATATTGGCGGGGCAAGTACAGAGCTCATCATCGGCCAAGGGTTTGACGCTCAAGTGCTCAACAGCTTAAAAATGGGCTGTGTCACCTGGCTAGAAAATCACTTCAAAGACCGACAGCTTTCTGCTGAAAACTTCGAAAGTGCTATAGCCGCAGCCAAAAAAACCCTACACCCCGTACTAAGCCAGTACACAAGCATAGGCTGGGATGTGTGTGTCGGTGCTTCAGGCACAGTGCAAGCCTTGCAGGAAATAATGCTGGCACAAGGTATGGATGAGGTCATCACCCATGCTAAGCTCAAGCGACTACAAAAACAGGCCATGCTCACCGATCACCTAGAAGAGCTTGAAATTGAAGGCTTAACCCTAGAGCGCGCCCTTGTGTTCCCAAGTGGCCTTTCTATTTTAATTGCAATTTTTGAGCTGCTAAACATAGATTCGATGACACTGTCTGGCGGAGCACTGCGTGAAGGACTGGTATACGAAATGGTTGATGAGCTAAAGCAAGACAACATTCAAGCTCGCACCATAGCCAGCGTACAAAGTCGCTACCAATTGGATAAAGCGTACGGCGATCAAGTGGCTAACTTGGCTGGTAAGTTGCTCCATCAATGTGAAGACAAATGGATACCGGAAGCGCAAGGCACTGCAATTCTAGAAGCAGCCGCTAAGTTACATGAAATCGGTCTAACCATTGATTTCAAAAAAGGCGGGGATCACAGCGCCTATCTGTTGCAACATTTAGATCTGCCAGGCTATACACGCGCTCAAAAGCAGCTTTTGAGTGAGATAGTACGTCGTTACCGCGAAAACCTAACTCCTCTGCCAGCGCAGCATGCCATGTCAGCTAGCAGCGCCGCACGAGTGCTCCGTTTACTTCGTGTGGCAGTGATACTTTCACACAGGCGCAACCCTGATTTAGAACCAAAAATCAGACTGACATCGGATAAGGACGAGCTGACACTCATCATGTCTTCTCGCTGGCTTAAAGCAAGCCCTCTCATCGCAGCGGAGCTAGAAATAGAAGCCAACCGACAAAGTGATCTTGGCTGGCCTCTCGTAATTACAACCGATTAAAAACCAAAAAGCCCAGCATAGATAGTTTGGGCTTTTCGTTCTTAATTCACTATGAACTGGCGCCGAGAACTCTAAAGTTGGGGTTCACCGCGGTGATTTTTTTCACCAGATAGTTCAATAGCACACCATACATAGGAACAAACAGGCCTAAGCTAATGATGAGTTTAAAACTATAGTCGACCAAGGCTATTTCAACCCAATGTTTTGCCATAAAAGGGTCGCTACTTTGATAAAACGCAATCGAGAAAAAAGCGATAGTATCAAGAGCGTTTCCGAGCAAGGTTGAACAAGTCGGTGCTATCCACCACTGCTTCATTTGCCGCAAGCGATTAAATACATGCACATCCAATATCTGACCGAGCAGATAAGCCATAAAACTTGCAATCGCGATACGTGCAACAAATAGGTTAAATTCACTCAGATGAGAGAAGCCTTGAAATTGGCCTTCAAAAAAGAGCACTGACAACCCATAAGATACCGCGAGCGCCGGCAACATCACCCAAAAGATGATTTTTCGTGCTAGCTGAGCACCAAAAATACGTACTGTCAGGTCAGTCGCCAAAAAGATAAAGGGAAAAGTGAAGGCGCCCCAAGTGGTATGAAAGCCAAAAACCGTAAATGGCAATTGAACCAAATAGTTACTAGAGGCAATAACGACGAGATGAAACAGGGTTAAAACAAGAAGCGCTTTACGCTGCTGAGCGAGAGAAAAACTACTCATAAGATACCTTTTTAATTTGGTTTGGGGGTGAGGGAACCCAAATCGAGTCCAATATGTTATTGAGCTCTTACCAATACTGTTAATAATCAAAGCTGATAATTATCTAGACGAATATCTCAAGCAAGAAATTTCGCCACAGCTAGAATAAACATCTATCGATATTCAACTTGATAATTATCGCGGCCGGTGATTATACATTAACCACCTTTTGCTGCAATAGCGAGTATGGACGCGCAAGGTGCCTAGCTAAAAGCCACAGCGAAATAAGTTAGCCAAGTAATCAAGTTCTTCTTTGCTGTCTTTTATCACTAGTGATTCAATCCATACACTTTCACTGTAATGCTCAGATTTGAGTAATAGCTGGCAACCTTCAAAGTCAATTAACCATGAGTGAATGTCCGCATCCCATTGCTTTTCTATTACGGTTGCAGAAAGTAGCGTAATCATTTGCTCTGCCATTGCAGGAAAGCTATCAAAATCAAAGCTGGGCGTTTTTAGTTCCAAACGCCCTTCTTTCGGCTGATATGCCCGCAAACCAAATCTGTGTGTAGAATCAACCATGGTAAGAAACATGCTCCTGAATCAAATCTAAAAATGGATCGGCGTATTTCTCCAACTTACGCTGTCCTACTCCACTAACAGCCAGCATTTCACCATAAGAAGTGGGTAATATTTCCGCCATATCAATTAATGTTGCATCACTAAAGACGACATATGGTGGTAGCCCATCTTCATCAGCAATCGATTTACGTAATTTGCGCAGCTTGGCAAATAACTTCTTATCGTAATTCTTACTGATTAATTTGTCTGATTTAGCCGTTCTCGCGGCAGTATCCAGTCTAGGAACCGCCAGCTCTAAGCTCATATCACCTCGCAAGAGAGGGCGAGCTTCTTCAGTTAACTGAAGTGTTGAATTACGAGTAATATTTTGCGTCAGCATCCCTTTGTGTATCAACTGACGAAAGATACTGACCCAGTAATCATGACTATTTTCACGGCCAAGACCATAAGTTGATAGCTTGTCATGACCATGCTCTCTAATGCGGCTCGTTTGCATGCCGCGCAGCACTTCAACCACATAACCAATCCCAAAGCTCTGGTTGACTCGATAAACGCAAGATATTGCCTTACGTGCTTGGTCAGTCCCATCAAAATGTTTGGGTGGGTCAAGGCAAATATCACAGTTGCCACAAGGCTTATCACTGTATTGACCGAAATAATTGAGTAGGACTTGGCGCCGACAAATTTGTGCTTCAGCGAAAGCACCCATGGCATTTAACTTATGACTTTCTACCTGCTTTTGCGGCCCTTCATCTTTTTCATCCAACATGCGTCTTAACCAACCCATGTCCGCTGGATCATACAACATCATGGCTTCAGCTGGCAGACCATCTCGACCAGCTCGCCCCGTTTCCTGATAGTAGGACTCTATATTGCGTGGAATATCGAAGTGGACAACAAAACGAACGTTAGGCTTATTAATACCCATACCAAAAGCAACAGTGGCAACCACTATCTGTATATCATCACGCTGAAAGGCTTCTTGTACATAAGCTCGTTCATCAGTATCTAACCCAGCATGATAACTCGCAGCGCGGATATGATTGTTGCACAATTTCTCGGTCAACATTTCGACTTTCTTGCGGCTACCACAATAAATAATGCCGCACTGGTTTTTTTGTCCAGTCACGAATCTTATGATCTGAGAAATTGGTTTATGTTTCTCTAGCAAGGTATAGCGAATGTTGGGCCTATCGAAGCTGCCTAAATAAACATGCGGCTCTCGAAGCTGCAATCTATGGGTAATATCACTTCGAGTCGCTTCATCCGCGGTGGCGGTCAGCGCCATAATAGGCACATGAGGAAATTGCTGTTTTAGTTGACCCAAGGAGGCATATTCTGGTCTAAAGTCATGCCCCCACTGAGATATACAATGGGCTTCATCAACAGCAATCATTGACAACGAAAGAGTTTCAAGCCGCTCAACAAAATCACGCATCAGCACCCGCTCTGGAGAAACATAGACAAGCTTTAGATGACCCGCCTGCATACGGCTATATACGCTGCTTAGCTCCTCGCGCGTCATTGTTGAGTTTATACACTCAGCCAGAACGCCATTGGCTTTTAACTGATCAACTTGGTCTTTCATTAGTGAAATCAAAGGAGAAATCACTATAGTTAACCCTTCACAGACTAAAGCTGGGATCTGATAGCAGAGTGACTTTCCTCCACCAGTTGGCATAATGACGATACAATCCTGACCACTCACGACAGCTTGGATCACTTCTTTTTGACCATCGCGAAATGTTTTATAGCCAAACACTTCATCTAGGACAGCTTCAGGTGTGATTGAGGGTTCAGCTTGTTGAGCAAACAATGTCTCAGTCATGAGTGCCTCAGTTAGACAAGGTAGAGGAAAGCAAAGCGCACATTGTAGTGGTGTTCGGATATGAATAAAACCGCAAATTACCGTCTATTGAGACAAAAAGACGCCGAGCACTAGATGATATATTTACCAATTTGTATACTAGACAAACAATAGAATAAGAAGAAATACATTAATGACCACAGAACAAGAATCAAGACAGGGTATACTACTCGCCATCGCAGCTTACACAATGTGGGGCATTGCACCCATTTATTTTAAAGCTATAAGCCAGGTTCCAGCTCTTGAAATCCTCAGTCATCGCGTCATTTGGTCATTCATTCTACTTACTGTTTTATTGCACCTAGGCCGCCGCTGGCGCAGCGCAAGAGATATCTACCGCTCAAAAAGCAAGATGTTACTATTAATTTCTACCGCTCTGTTAGTTGGAGTCAATTGGCTGATTTACATTTGGGCAGTGAACTCAAACCATATGCTAGATGCCAGTCTTGGCTACTATATCAACCCTTTACTCAATGTCATGCTCGGATTGATATTCCTGGGCGAGCGCTTGAGAAAAATGCAGTGGTTTGCCGTTGCTCTAGCAACTTGCGGTGTAGCCATACAAGTGATCATATTTGGCTCAATCCCTATCGTTGCCATCGCGCTAGCATTAACCTTTGGATTTTATGGATTGCTGCGTAAAAAAGTCAAAGTCGATGCTCAAACTGGTTTGTTTATCGAGACCTTAGTGATGCTGCCAGCAGCAGCCATTTATCTGCTTTGGATTGCCGACTCCGCCACTTCGGATCCCAGCTTTAACACTGTAACCTTAAATATGTTATTGATCTGTGCAGGCATAGTGACCACTCTCCCCCTACTTTGCTTTACTGGCGCAGCTACTCGTCTAAAGCTCTCTACTTTGGGATTCTTTCAGTATATAGGTCCAAGCTTAATGTTTTTGCTAGCAGTCTTAGTTTACGGTGAGTCCTTTACAATTGATAAGGCTATTACCTTTGCATTTATCTGGAGTGCTTTGGTCATTTTTAGTTATGACGGGCTTAAAGCGAAAAAACACTCTCTAAAACCAAAATCATAGTGTGGCATGTACTCCATTCATAATAGAAATAATGGAGTACAAGCATCTCTAAACTTGCGGGGATATGCTTAAAAATCTCTGATAACTGATCTTTATTTACAAGACAAATGATTAAACTGTGTATATTATTGGTTAAAATTTACACACAACATTGCTATGGATAAGGTCAATTACCTCACCACACAAAATAAAGAAATCGGCCTGATCCATGCGAACTACCAAAAGTTCGCTTTCCGCAGGCACTATCATCTTGACTTTCATATTGGCTTGGTGACCAATGGCCAACAAAAATTCTTTTACCAAGGGGTAAATCATACCATTGGGCAAGGGCAAGTCGTCATCATGCCTCCAGATGAACTGCATGATGGAAGCTCAATCCATAGTAATGGGTATCAAGTAAGAGTTTTCTCCATCGATCCCAAATGGTTTAGTGAGCTCGCCGATCTAAAGAGTGAAAACGATCAGGTTCAGTTCAGCCAATTGATTATTTCAAACCCCACTCTCTTCCAACATATGGTTAGAGTCCATCAAGCCTTGGGAGCAAACAACCTTAGTCAGTTAGCAAAAGATTGCCTGCCCTATGAAGGCTTTGAGCTTTTGTTTCGTCACTACGGCGCCATACAGCAAAAAAATACCCTACCACTGGGAAATCAATCAATCTCAACACTAAAAGACTATTTAATGGAAAATTTAGCCCAGCCAGTAAAGCTTGAAGAATTGTCACAGCTGTGCGAGCTCAGCCCAACACAATTTCAACGTCACTTTAAAGCTAAAGTCGGTTTAACACCTTATGCTTGGCTCAGCCGTTTAAGGCTAGAATATGGTTTTAAACTGCTTAAAAACGGAGTAAGTGGCACTGAGGTCGCCCATCAAATTGGTTTTTATGACCAAGCTCATTTTAGCAAAGCCTTTAAAGCGTCTTATGGTATTTCACCCTCTAAGATTTAGTGTTAATAATTTACAATCTTCACTGTTTTGATTAAGACAAAATAGGCTCATGATTAACTAATGAGCATCACAATGAACGAAATCACCATTCTTACTACGCTTGCCAGCGTGCACTTTATTGCTCTCATGAGTCCAGGGCCAGATTTTGCTTTAGTGGTCCAAAATGCCGCACGTTATGGCCGTCAAACCGGACTCTATATTGCCTTAGGTCTCTCATTTGGCATCCTACTGCACTCTATCTTGAGCCTAACTGGAATTAGCTACTTGGTTCACCAACAACCACAACTATTTGCTGGCTTACAGTTAGTCGGGGGTAGCTACCTAGCTTATTTGGGTTATTGTGCTCTCAAAGGCTGTTGGCAAGCAAAAAATAATCTCGAGTCACAATCTAAGCAGGAAAGCAGCACATTGCTGAGCAATAAGCGTCAAGCTTTCTCTCGAGGATTATCAACTAATATCCTTAACCCTAAAGCTCTCGTTTTCTTCATAAGCCTGATGTCAAGTTTAGTGCCAGCAGATATGTCGCTCACAGGTAAAGGACTTGCATTGGGTATATTGTGGGGTCTATCTTTCGTATGGTTCTCACTACTCGCTTGGGCACTTTCTACCAAACGCATGCAAGGAAAAATCAAAGCGATGGCATTTTATATTGATGGCTTGTGTGGGCTGATATTCACCATCATAGGCACTAGTATTCTTTGGCAGTCCATATCTGAGTTACTGTTAAAAGTGTAAAAAATTTGATTCTATATTACATTTTTATAACAAACCTTTAGACTCTCAGCGCTTCCACTGCCACTCTGTCACCGCATAATTCACAAGGAGTACAAGATGCAGTGGAAACGACCATTTTTAACAACCTGTCTATTATTGACCTCGGTTTCAGCTTTCGCCAATCAGGCAGCCGATTCTGTTGCCCCCGAACAAAGCAGCGGCCTAGAAACAAAACAATTAGTCAAAGCGAAAGACTGGATGGTTACAGCCGCAAATCCACTTGCGACTCAAGCTGGCGCTAATATTCTCAAGCAAGGTGGCAACGCCATCGATGCTATGATAACCACTCAGCTTATGTTGGGACTTGTCGAACCGCAATCTTCTGGTATTGGCGGTGGGGCTTTTCTTGTCTACTGGGATGCTAAACAAAAAAAACTGACAACCTACGACGGACGAGAAACCGCTCCTCTTGCCGCAACACCACAGCTATTTCAGGACGAACACGGTCAGCCGATGCAATTTTATGATGCCGTGGTCGGCGGCCGCTCTGTTGGCACACCTGGAGTAGTAAAATTGATGTGGGAAACCCACCAAAAATATGGAAAGCTAAAATGGGAGCAACTATTTGAACCGGTAATTCAGGTAGCCAAACAAGGCTTTGCTATCAGCCCTAGGCTTGCCACCCTAATCAGTAAAGATGCCAAGCGTTTGTCTCGTTTTCCTGCCACAAAAGCCTATTTCTTTAACCCTGATGGCTCAGCAAAAAAACAAGGCACCATTTTAAAAAACCCAGCTTATGCAAACACCTTATCTAGCATTGCCAACCACGGAGCAGATGCTTTCTATAAAGGTAAAATTGCTAGAGATATCGTTAACACAGTAAAATCAGCACAAGGCAATCCAGGTGTCCTCGCCCAGCAAGATTTCGACACCTATAAAGTCAAACAGCGAGAGCCTGTTTGCTCAGCTTACCAAAGCTATGATATTTGCGGTATGGGTCCACCAGCTTCTGGCGCTCTTACCGTCAATCAAATATTAACCATGACACAAGAGTTTGACCTTCAAGCTTGGGGACCCGAAAGCGCCAAATCTTGGCAAGTTATTGCTGATGCTTCGCGTTTAGCTTTTGCAGATCGTGGCATGTACATGGCTGATGAAGACTTTGTTCCTATGCCAACTCAAGGCCTAGTTGATTCTGAATACTTAAAACAGCGCGCAGAACTGATTACTCCAGGAAAAGCACTAGAAAGTGTTTCGGCAGGTTCACCTCCGTGGAGTTACGCACGTCAACAAAGTCCTGACGAATCTATTGAGCTTCCTTCAACCAGTCACTTCAATATTGTCGACAATGAAGGTAATGTCGTATCCATGACAGCATCGGTTGAAAATGCATTTGGCTCACGCCTCATGACCAACGGCTTTATTCTCAACAACGAGCTCACTGACTTCTCATTTCGTACCCACAATAATGGCAAACCAATTGCTAATCGCCTCGAGCCTGGTAAGCGCCCCCGTTCATCTATGGCGCCAACCATCATATTAAAAGATGGCAAACCCTATATGGCGATTGGCTCGCCTGGGGGAAGTCGCATTATAGGCTATGTGGCACAAGCCATTATTGCTCATACTCAGTGGGGCATGGATATCCAGCAAGCTATCAATCAAGCTCATGTACTAAACCGTTTCGGCACACTTGATATCGAACAAGACACCTCTGCAGAAGAGCTCAAGCCAGAACTCGAAAGGATGGGATTTGAGATCAAAGTTGGCAACTTGAACTCAGGCCTTCACGCAATACTTATTAATGGTCGCCAATTAGAAGGGGCAGCAGATCCAAGAAGAGAGGGTACAGCAATCGGTCATTAGTAATATTTACCCGCCATCTTGTGAGATATTTCTTACAAGATGGTGCGTAAACACCTCTTTTTTAATGAGTTTATTAAAATTAGAGCAATATAACTAGCTGTTAGAAAAGGTTTTGTTTTATTTTTGAACACTTGATTTTAATAACGAATAAAGAGTCCAACCTTGAGGAATATTCTTGGCATCGTAATATAGCACTTGTCGGAAGGATGCTGACACGGAACAGGAACAGCCAAGGAATTGGTGATCTTCAGGATGAAGATTTGGCTACTTAGTTTAGTAGTCGGCAAGGAAAGCAAACTGGACATTGAACGGACTCATATTAGTAACTAGGATGGGTTACTACTAGGGAAGGGAAATGGATACCGCTTAAGGATTAGGCGATGTGAGCTAACTAGGATAGTTAGCGGACCAGGATAAGGTCATGGACACCGCTAGGATGGCGATGAAAGGACTGAGCTGAAGGACATCAGCATACTATCAAGGAATGATGCATGGAGCACCTTTAGTAGCCGGATTGCTGCGAGTAAGACCATAACCCCGATGGGCGAAAGCCCTCGGGGTTTTTCTTTTCACCTAAAGTTGCTCTAGCTTTGCATAGGCAGTCACCAACCATTTGATCCCTTCACCATTAAAAGCAACTTGTACCCGACCTTGATGGCCACTGCCTTCAAAATTAATAATGGTCCCTTCACCAAACTTGGGATGTTTGACACGCGACCCCAGGTTAAAACCGGTTTCATTAAAGTTATCTTTGACAACTTTCGTACTAAATCGACCCGCACTCGCCGGTCTGCTAACCTGAGCTTTCATACGAACTTCATCTAAACAACTTTCGGGCAACTCTCGAATAAAGCGTGATGGTTTATGATATTTATCTTGACCATACAAGCGGCGCATTTCAGCATAGGTAATGTAGAGCTTTTCCATCGCGCGAGTCATGCCCACATAACACAAGCGTCGCTCCTCTTCCAAGCGACCCGCTTCTTCGGCTGACATCTGACTTGGAAACATTCCCTCTTCCACTCCAACCATAAAGACCAATGGGAACTCCAACCCTTTGGCGCTATGCAAAGTCATCAGCTGCACTGCATCTTCAAATTCATCAGCTTGCCCTTCGCCCGCTTCCAACGCAGCATGGGTCAAAAATGCCGTGAGTAAAGTCATCTCTTCCGCTTCTTCCGGCTTTTCAAACTGACGCGTAGCCGTGACCAGC
The DNA here is from genome assembly GCF_022347625.1 of Vibrio sp. Of14-4. Taxonomy (NCBI): domain Bacteria; kingdom Pseudomonadati; phylum Pseudomonadota; class Gammaproteobacteria; order Vibrionales; family Vibrionaceae; genus Vibrio; species Vibrio sp. Of14-4. Next base: position 17,702 of record NZ_JAKRGI010000030.1, read on the forward strand.
TCTTCTAAGTTTTCAATGCGAGCTTTCGACTTTTCACCTTTTTCCTGTTCGTACATCGCATACAAACCAGAATACTTGATCACATGGTCAGTCTGAGCATGAAGTGGCAACTCGCTGGTATCATCTTCAAGCGCGTTAATCAGTTCAACAAAACGTCCAAGAGCAGAGGCAGCTCTACCTGCAAGCACTTTCTCTTCTAACAAAGCCACGCTGGCATCCCACATGGTACATCCGCGATCCCTAGCTGCTAAACGCAGCGTCTCGAGCGTTTTGTCTCCCAGTCCTCGGGTTGGCGTATTGACCACTCTTTCAAATGCGGCATCATCATTGCGGTTTGCTATCAAGCGCAAGTAACTCAGGGCATCCTTGATTTCCTGACGCTCGAAAAATCGCATCCCACCATAAATGCGATAAGGTAAACCCGCTTGAATTAAAGCTTCTTCTAACACACGCGACTGAGCGTTGTTACGATATAACATGGCCGCATCATTCAATGAGCCACCTTTTTCCTGCCAATCTTTGATTTTATTGACCGCAAAACGCGCTTCATCTAATTCGTTATAAGCCGAATAAACTGAAATAGGATCGCCAGCTAAACCTTCGGTCCATAATTCTTTGCCCATACGCTCAGTATTGTTGGCAATCAACGCATTGGAAGCCTCAAGAATCGTCTTGGTCGAGCGATAGTTTTGTTCGAGGCGAATGGTATTAACACTTGGAAACTCTTGAGTAAACTTTTCAATATTCTCGATTTTTGCTCCGCGCCAACCGTAAATTGATTGGTCATCATCCCCCACAATCATCACATTAGATTCTGGTCCTGCCATCATTCTTAGCCAAGCGTATTGGATGTTATTGGTATCTTGGAACTCATCCACAAGGATATGCTTAAAACGGGCTTGGTAATGCTCACGAATATGTTTTTTATTTCGTAGCAGCTCATGAGCTCGGAGTAGAATTTCGGCAAAATCCACCAAACCCGCGCGATCACACGCTTCTTGGTAGGTACTATAGAGTTGAAGATAAGTTTGAGTCACAGGATCGCGATACGCATCAATATGATTTGGACGTAACCCTTCATCTTTTTTCCCGTTAATCCACCAAGCAACTTGCCTTGCTGGCCACTGTTTCTCATCCAAATTCTGTGCTTTGATCAATCGTCGCAGAAGTCTCTGTTGATCATCACTGTCCATGATCTGAAAATCTTCCAACAGCCCAGCATCCAGATAATGAGCACGCAAAATACGATGACAAATACCGTGAAAAGTGCCGTTCCACATACCTGATGTGGTTCCCATCATTAAGTCTTCGATACGACCTCGCATCTCAGCAGCTGCTTTATTGGTAAAGGTCACAGACATAATTGAAAAAGGCGAAGCCTGCTCAACGGACATCAGCCAAGCAATCCGATGTACGAGCACCCGTGTTTTACCACTTCCTGCACCCGCTAAAACCAATAAGTTTTCAAGTGGAGCAGCTACAGCTTCACGCTGCTTATCGTTTAGACCATCGAGGAGTAAAGAGGGATCCATTAGCATTCAGTCACTGGTTATCTATACATGAAAAGTGATTATAACCTAAACACCAGACCGAGTTTAGAATATTCGCTGCAAAAAAACCGCCCCACGCATACATAAAAACAATAGGTTAGGCATGTTAAATTTATTTTTTGTATTTAATTGACGTTTTTTTGAAAGTTTTGCGATGTTTTTTCTATCCTTTTAGTTGAATAGGCATATGAAATACTGTGCTAAGCAGCCTTAGCCAAACCTCAAGGAACTATGCGCTAAGGTATTAAAGTCTTCACTGAGAATGGAAAACCAGAGGAAACGAGAATGAAAAAATCAAGTCTTGCTGTCACAGCTGCGGTCACCAGCCTTGTTGCGTTTGGTGCAAGTGTAATGACCACTCCTGCTTTGGCTGCTGAGAAGGAAAAGTGCTACGGCGTTTCAAAAGCTGGAAAAAATGACTGTGCAACCAAATCCAGCTCTTGCGCAGGGACTTCAAAAGAAGATAACCAGAAAGATGCTTTTGTGGTTGTACCCAAAGGTCTATGTGAAAGGTTAGTCGGCGGCAGTACGCAGTCGTCATAGCAAGCAAAGGCGGCTTTATCACAGATAAGCCGCCTTGGTTTGACGCTCATAAAGGAATAATGAGTGAAGACAGATAAATATCACAAACAAGTGGGTGTCGGCTTACGCGCTCCTCACGTTGACCATTTTATTTCCAACAAGCCGCCCCTAAGCTGGTTAGAGATTCATAGTGAAAACTATTTTGAGCCTTATTCAACAGCTAGAAAAAAACTTCGACAACTTGTCGATAATTATCAGATTAGCTGCCACGGAATAGGTCTCTCCCTTGGCAGCATTGAACCGGTAAACACTCAACACCTCAAAAAGCTTAAAATACTTATCGATGAAGTCCAGCCCTTTCTTATTTCGGATCACCTCAGCTGGAGCCATCATGGCGGACATTACTTTAATGACCTTCTTCCTTTGCCTTATACCGAAGAAGCTTTGGATGTTTTCTGCCGCAACGTAAACCATGTACAGGAATATTTAAAACGACCGATTCTTATTGAAAATCCATCAAGTTATATCAAATTTGACCACTCAACCATTGAAGAGTGGGAGTTTCTAAATCAAGTGCAAAAGCGTACTGACTGCAGACTATTGCTCGATCTCAACAATATTCATGTCTCAGCTTTTAACCATGGATTTAATTGTCAAACGTACATTGAGGCAATTCCAGCAGATAAAGTTGATGAGATACATCTGGCAGGCTTTACCATTAAACACCTTGAGCATGGGGAAATATGGATTGATACCCATAGTCAACCAGTAAGTGATGATGTTTGGTCGCTGTATGAATATTGGCTATCCCATCATGGCCCACGTCATACTCTGATTGAGTGGGATCTCGATATACCAGAGCCAGAAGTGCTGTTAGAAGAATGCCAAAAGGCAAGCCAAAGATTAATACCATTTAGCACACTCAAAGGAAGAAAAGCGTCATGAGCTTAACGCTTGCGGATCTGCAGCAGAACTTCGCCAGTGCGCTCCAATACCAAACATCTGGAGAAGAGTGCCACATCAAAAGCGATCATTTTACCGCAGAGGAACGCATCCAAATCTATCGTAATAACTTTATTATTGGTTTAACCGACGTTCTTCAGGCAACCTATCCCATGGTTCATGTCTTAGTTGGAGAGGAGTGCTTTACCCAGCTGGCTCGCCAGCATATTCTCAATAGCCCGCTCAAGTCGGGTAATGTAAGCCACTACGGCGAGCACTTTGCGAGCAGCATAGAAAACTTCCCCAGGGTAATGGAAGCTGCGCCTTATATTCAAGAGGTCGCTAAGTTTGAATGGCAGATTGATCTATCAGAACAAATCTTGTCTAAAGTCGAGCCAAGCAAGCACTTACTTTCTATCAATCAATTGTCAACTTTACCACAAGATCAGCATCAATATATCAAGCTCCACTTATCTCCCAATGCACTAACCTTTCAATCACGCTTTGCTGTCTTTTCTCTGCGCTTAGCCATTGAAGCTAATGACTTCTCACAGCTAGATATCAATCATGCAGAGCAAGGCGTCATAATGAGCCAATATGATGGCCCGTGCTCGACAGTGAAACTGAATAACACATCATTCGAACTGGTTGAGTATCTCACAAACGGATACACCTTGGGGCAGCTCCCTGAAACGCACCTTGCATGCCTCGAAACACTGCTCGAACATCAATTCATTTGCGGCTTTTCTCTCGCGCCACATCAATAAGGATATAACTATGCCCGAGTCGATAAATAACCTAATTAAGCGCTACGACACCATAGTCGACAAAGCTCAATGCTTTTTTGTTCCACTGTTATTGCTCTTTTGCCGCTTATGGGTTGCGTGGGTATTTTTTAATTCTGGGTTGGTAAAAATTTCCTCTTGGGACAGCACCTTGTATTTGTTCGAATACGAATATCAAGTGCCAATTCTACCTTGGGAGCTGGCCGCTTATATGGGAACCGCTGCAGAGCTTATTCTGCCTGTTTTTCTCGCATTGGGACTGCTCTCTCGACCAATGGGAGCGATATTATTTGTGTTCAATATTATTGCTGTCGTCTCTTACCCTCTATTGTGGGAGAAAGGCTTCTACGACCATCAGTTGTGGGGGTTAATGATTTTAATCGTGGTGGTTTGGGGACCAGGGCCAATTTCTGCCGACAAACTCATCAAAGGGAAATTGCAAAACTAGTGGATGGAAACAGCCACGCCTTCCAATAGAAGACGTGGCTCGTTATTATTTCGAGTTAGGCTTCGATACCTGCGTGACGAAGCAAGGCATCAATTTGCGGCTCTCTTCCACGAAAACGCTTAAACAGCTCCATAGGCTCTTCGCTGCCACCCATCTCTAGGATGTTATTTAAGAAACTCTTACCAGTTTCCGCATTGAATATTCCCTCTTCTTCAAAACGAGAGAAAGCATCAGAAGACAGCACTTCGGCCCACAGATAGCTGTAATACCCCGCACTATAACCACCAGCAAAAATATGACTAAAGCTATGAGAAAATCGATTCCACTCCAAACTTGGCAAAACCGCCACCTTAGCTTTCACTTCGGCTAATGTTTCCAATACCTTGGGTCCAATATCAGGATCGAATTGTGTATGAAGGGTAAAGTCAAACAAACCAAACTCGAGCTGACGCAAAATAAACATGGCTGACTGAAAGTTTTTTGCAGCTAGCATCTTATCAAGCATCTCTTTTGGTAAGGGTTCGCCTGTTTGATAATGACCAGAGATAAAGGCAAGTGCCTCTTGCTCCCAACACCAATTTTCTAAAAACTGACTAGGCAGCTCTACCGCATCCCAAGGTACACCATTGATACCAGAAACCGCGCCAGTTTCCACTTGTGTTAACATGTGATGAATACCATGACCAAACTCATGGAATAAGGTCACCACTTCATTGTGAGTAAATAGCGCAGGCTTGTCTCCAACAGGGCGCGTGAAATTACAGGTTAAGTAGGCCACTGGCGATTGTAGCTCTCCCTTAGCGTTGATGCGGCGAACGCGACATTCATCCATCCAAGCACCACCACGCTTATGCTCCCTTGCATACAAGTCAAGATAAAAGCTGCCGCGCAATTTTTCATCGGCATCAAAGATATCGAAAAAACGCACCGACTCATGCCAAGTATCTACCCCTTGGCGCTCAACGACCTTCATACCAAAGACACGATTCAAAACTTCAAATAAACCACTCACCGCTCTTTGTTCAGGGAAATAAGGGCGTAGTTCTTCATCGGAAATCTGGAACAAGTGCTGCTTTTGCTTTTCGCTGTAATAAGTAATGTCCCACAGCTCAAGCTCTTCTACGCCATATTCGCGCTTGGCGAACTGGCGCAACTCTTCAACTTCTTTCTCACCTTGCGGTTTGGCTTTATTGGCCAGATCATTGAGAAAGCTCAGCACTTGAGCAGGATTTTCTGCCATTTTAGTCGCCAAGGACTTCTCACTAAAAGTATTAAAACCAAGCATACGAGCGATTTCATAGCGCAGCTTGAGCTGTTCATTGATAATCTCTGTATTGTCCCACTCTCCTGCATTTGGACCTCGGTCAGAAGCTCGGGTCGAGTATGCCTCATACAACTCTTTACGCAGTGCCTGATTATCGCAATAAGTCATCACTGGCAAATAGGAAGGAATATCTAATGTCAGCAGGTAACCATCCAGCTCTTTCGCCTGCGCCGCAGCTTTAGCCGCAGCCAACGCGGATTCAGGCATACCCGCTAACTGTTGCTCATCTTCTATATGCTTTGTCCAGCCCATGGTGGCATCAAGGACATTGTTGGAAAACTTGGACCCCAGCTCAGACATGCGTTTGCTGATCTCACCATAGCGATGCTGCTCATCTGCAGGTAGACCAATACCAGATAGCTCAAAGTCACGTAATGAATCTGTCACGGTTTTTTTCTGCGCTTGTGTCAGCTGAGAAAACTCATCACTGTCCTTGAGAGCTTTGTATGCTTCAAATAAGCCTTTATGCTGACCAACCCAAGTTCCATACTCGGACAAAAGAGGCAAACAACTTTCATAAGCTTCACGTAATTGCTCACTATTGACCACAGAGTTCATATGACTGACCGGAGACCAGATGCGACTCAAACGGTCATCGACTTCTTCGATAGGGGCAACAATATTTTCCCAACTAGGGTCGCGATTATCGGCCAACACTTGCTCGATTTTAGCGCGGCAATCGGCTATCGCTTGTTCAACTGCAGGTTTAACGTGCTCCGGCTTAATTTGAGAAAAAGGAGGTAAATCAGTAAAACTAAGAAGAGGATTAGACATAAGTATTCCTTTTGTTTAGCAAAAAGCGCACGGACAGTGTTGTCTTGTTGAGCTCTGACTGGGTTTAAATTATTAAATATAGGTAGGTTCAGCAATTTTCAATAGTGACGTATACTAGCTGGATTAAAATTCCCCAACCGTGATCCACTAGAGAGTTCAATTTTGCTAAGTTATCGCCACAGTTTTCACGCTGGCAATCATGCCGATGTCCTAAAGCATATCGTTCAAAGCCTTATTCTCAATGCTCTGAAGCAAAAAGATAAACCCTTTGTTTACCACGATACTCACTCCGGCGTTGGGCGCTACGACTTAAACCACGAGTGGGCAGAAAAAACTGGCGAATATAAGCAAGGTGTCGCTCGACTCTGGCAGCAAGTCGATATCCCAGCAGAACTGCAAAGCTACCTAGATTCAATCAAGGTCCTAAATAATAGTCAGAGTTTACGTTATTACCCAGGTTCACCACGAGTTGCGCGCGCGCACCTTAGAAAACAAGATCGCATGGTATTAACCGAATTGCACCCAAGCGACTATCCACTTCTCGAGCAAGAGTTTCACCGTGACCGTCAGGTAAGTATCTACAAGGAAGATGGTTTTAAACGACTCAAGGCAAGTCTACCGCCTCAAGAGCGCCGTGGCCTAGTTCTTATCGATCCGCCGTATGAGCTGGCGAAAGAGTACCGTGATGTCGTACAAGCCATTCATCAAAGCCACAAGCGCTGGGCAACGGGTATCTATGCCATCTGGTATCCTGTCGTCAATCGGTGTGACATCGAAGATATGATTGAAGGCCTTGAAGGGCTCGAGATTCGCAAAATACTGCAAATTGAATTGGGCGTATCAGCCGACAGCAATGAGCATGGCATGACAGCATCTGGGATGATAGTCATCAACCCACCATGGAAGCTTGAAAGCCAGATGCAAGCAATTCTCCCCTTCCTTAAAAACGCTATTGCACCGACAACGGGTCACTACACTGTGAAGTGGATTGTACCTGAGTAACATGAGTGAACTTCTCGCCTAAAGTGGACAAGTGAAGAAAATTTAAGCTGGATAGATTGAGTTAGGCCAATCTATCCTCCATATCATAAACAATAAAGAAACGCGGGTGCCAAAGTGACGATACACTTATCTGGCACATCGATTCGCAAAAATTGGAGAAATAAATGGCGACTCATTTTGATTATATCTGTATCGGCGGTGGTAGCGGTGGTATTGCATCAGCAAACCGAGCAGCAATGTATGGCGCAAAAGTAGCGCTAATTGAAGCGCAAGATCTCGGCGGTACATGTGTGAACGTTGGCTGTGTGCCAAAGAAAGTCATGTGGCATGGAGCTCAAGTCGCCGAAGCCATCAATCTCTACGCCGAGGATTATGGTTTTGATGTGGATCTAAAAGACTTCAATTGGAGTAAATTGGTCGAAAGCCGCCAAGCCTATATCGGGCGAATTCACGAGTCTTACGATCGCGTACTAGGTAACAACAAGGTTAACGTTATTAAAGGTTTTGCCAAGTTTGTCGATGCAAAAACCGTAGAAGTCAATGGTGAACACTACACAGCGGATCACATCCTTATTGCTGTCGGTGGCCGCCCAACTATTCCGAACATCCCAGGAGCAGAGCACGGCATCGACTCTAACGGCTTCTTCGAATTAAGCGAGCAACCAAAACGCGTTGCGGTTATTGGTGCTGGCTATATTGCCGTAGAGATTGCAGGTGTCTTGCATGCTCTTGGCACTGAAACTCACCTTTTCTGTCGTAAAGAGTCGCCGCTGCGAAGCTTTGATCCCATGATCGTAGAAACGCTAATAGAGGTCATGCAAGCTGAAGGACCAACTTTACACACTCACTCTGTGCCCAAAGAAGTAGTTAAAGAAGCCGATGGCAGCCTAACCTTGCACCTAGAAAATGGCAACACACACAATGTTGATACTCTGATTTGGGCGATAGGCCGCCACCCAGCCACAGATGCAATTAACCTTGCAACTACCGGAGTTGAAACCAATCAAGCAGGTTACATTAAAGTAGATGAATATCAGCAAACCAATGTTGCGGGTATCTACTGCGTCGGCGATATCATGGAAGGCGGCATAGAGCTGACTCCTGTTGCGGTTAAGGCCGGTAGACAGCTTTCTGAGCGACTATTTAATAATAAGCCTAATGCTAAAATGGATTATGACTTAGTCCCTACCGTGGTATTTAGTCACCCGCCGATTGGCACCATAGGCCTTACAACTCAAGAAGCGGAGCAAAAATACGGTAAAGACAATATTAAGGTATACACATCTGGCTTTACCGCCATGTACACGGCCGTCACTAAACATCGTCAACCATGTAAGATGAAGCTCATTTGCGCTGGCGAAGATGAAAAAGTGGTGGGCTTACATGGTATCGGCTTTACAGTTGATGAAATGATTCAAGGCTTTGGCGTGGCGATGAAAATGGGCGCGACTAAAGCAGACTTTGATTCGGTTGTCGCCATCCACCCAACAGGCTCAGAAGAGTTTGTTACCATGTAGATCATACTCTGGAAAATCCACTCTTTAGATTTGTAAAGTCTGGAAAACATACTAGCTTCAATAGAGTTTATCTCTTGATGGAGCTAGTATGGTTACTGTTGTAAATTCGAAAAACTTTGACGTTCCTCGAATCTACCCACCTTCAAATAAATCAACCTCCATTCATCTAAGTGGGTTTCCTACCTTCTACTCGAAAAACAACGAATATCTTCTTCCCGTTAATCTTTGGTTCAATTATTTGGTGAATATCCGTAAAGCAGCCGACATAACAGCAAGTGTTCGTGCTCTTAAAAGATATTGGCAGTTCTTAGAAACTAACGATTATTCTTGGGATAATTTCCCAGCAAACGATCACCTAAAACCCACCTATCGCTTTCGAAATGATGACCTGTTAAAAGCAGCTAGGAGTGGTGAGATCGCCTTTTCGACAGCTTCTATGTACATTCTTCATGTCATCAAGTTCTACGAATGGGCTGCTCATGAGAGATTTATAAGGTTCAATGAGGAGAGCAAACCATTTAATTACCAAATAGTTCATATTGCTAACTCAGGGATGATGAGCCATAACAAACCTAGGTTTGCAGTACGTTCAACTGATCTCAGGATTAGAAAGCCAGCAAGAAATGAGCAACAAAAACTCAACCCGCTATCTCGACAAGAACTAGTTTGCTTCGTAGATTGCCTTTTAGAAAGCTCTGAAGAATTCATCATTCATCAACTTCTTCAAATTCAGTCTGGATTGCGCGTTGAAGAAGCTTGTACATTTCCGTTCTCGGTTGTTGAAATGCCTAACCCACACATTCATAGGTACGAAGTTGAAATCGGTATTCATAACGGCGTACATACAAAATTCAACAAAACTCGTAAAGTAGAAATACCCAACAAGTTAATGCGCAAAATGTATGATTACTCGGTTAGTGAGCGTCGACTAAGGCGAAGCCAAAAATCTGAAAGAGAATATAGAACGCTTCTTCTCAACAACTTGGGCATCCCACTTTGCAGTAACAACATCCAACAGCACTTTCGACGCCTAAAACATCGCATCCAAGACAAACACCATATCCCCTTTAAGCATCGAACTCATGATCTAAGAGCAACTTATGGTACATACCGCCTTGACTCACTGCTTGAACATTTTCCGGACGTTGGAGATGCGATGGCTTTACTAATGGGATGGATGGGACACAAAGATGATAAAACGACATGGAAGTACATCAGATACCTAAGAAAAGAAAAAGCAAACCAGAGTGCTGTGGTGATGCTAGATCAAATATTAGAGGAAGCAATGTTATGACTTATTCTCCACCGATATTAAAGATAAAACTTCGCACTGGTATCAAACAAACATTCACATATGACTTTACGCGTTTTTTCTACAAAGGTGTTGCTTTTAAAAGAAATTTACAAGACGCAGAACCTGCAAATCGAGATTCCGATGTTCTTAGATGGTACCGAATATTCAGCGAAACAAATGAATACTCAGATCTAACAAAGCAAAGCTACCTGCGAGATTTTGCAAAGTACGTTCGTTTTTGTGATTCGAAAAAACTTAATCCGGAAAGCTCAGCAGCTGTCGAATCATTGGAGCGACACTTAATAGAGCAAGTTCGGATCTACTCAATGAATGTCAATTCCGCAAGAAAAATGATTTCTTGTTGTAAAAAATGTTTGGAAATGTTCGGTAACCCGAGCTCTGAGTGGTTTTCTCCTTATAGTTTATTTCGATCTGAACCTAATCCAACTCAAGGCTACTCAGATAGAGAGCTATCTTCCTTAATCAAAATTATCCACTCCTTTTTCAGACAGATTTCCAAACAAATAATGAATAGTCCAGAAGTTCACTTGAATGCATCCAGTAATCAAAGAACAGCATCCTTTAGCTACAACCAACATACACACAAGATTGCCTCTCCGATAACAAAGTGTTTTAGCGCTGCCTATTTCATGCTGTCGTATTACACATGGGGTAACACGACTGTCCTCTTAAATATGACTAAACCTAAAGAAAAAGTTTTTGAAGGCGGGAAGTGGTTTGAGCAAAGCGTTTTAAAACCGCGAGCAAATAAGTACGTTTCCATATCTATTGGTGATAACGGTACATTTCATGTCCCCAAGATTGCTCTTCGCTTTTTTGAACAGTTGTTAAAATTAAGTAGCCTTATATCTATAGAACCTCACCTTCTTTGGCGCGCCAAAAGAGGAGACATAGCCCCTTTGGAGCAAGGGCATGTACAAAACTTCTCAAAATGGCTGCAAGAAACATTCGATATCAAATCTGATGAAGGTGACCCATTACGCCCTATGGCCTCAAAGTTTCGTGCCAGCGGGAGTTATCGATATTTATCGAAAACCGGAAATGCCACAGAAACAGCGTTACTCTTAGGTAATACGCCTTACACACTATCAAAACATTACTCATCCGGCCAACAGGTAGAAAACCAGAAACAACTGCTTGCTGCAACTCACACAATTGAGGGGGCGGCTAGATGCTCAGATATAAACAATGCAAAAGAATATGCGAAAAAAGAACTGGGACTTGAAGTTCTTCCTTATGAGGAGTTCCTTAACAAATATGCGGATAGAAATGGGGAAAAGACGATCATTGGAACTGGTTGTAAAAATGTCTATTCCGACCAAGCTAATAAATATAGAAGAAGAAATCATTTCAGTCCTAAAGACTTTCTCGTCGACCACCTAGCATGCTCTGACATTCAGAATTGTTTCAACTGCGAAAATCAAGTCATCATTGAAAGTGTCGAAGACATCTGGTGCCTATTGAGCTACCGAGATTCTATAGTTGACTCCAAAGTTCACCATCTCAGTGAACAACACTTTAATAAAAACTATTCTGAGCTATTAAGCTCTATCACTCGAATAATCTTTACAATACACCCAAAAGTAAAAAGACTTGCAGAGAAAAAGCTACAGAATGAAGGAAGGCACCCTCTATGGCCTGAAGGCATTAACCTAGATTTCTAAGGGCATTCTATGACTCCATTATTTGAACTACCTAAGAATATTCTCAAAGAAAACATTTCTGAATATAAAAGAGTGATCGATTTATATGTAAAAAACCATTTTAGAGAATTAGATAATGTAGTAGTAACAAAAAAGTATGATGGTAGCACTCAAAGTTACTTTGGAGACGAGGAATGGAACTTTTCTGCATACTTAGATACCAGAATAGTTCATAAAAAACAGGTCATTTTTTCTTCATTTTCAAACGAGAATTTGGCTAAAGAAATGAAACTTATTTGTTTCTCATGGCTCTACATTGCGGGACATCACAGAAAAGGAGCAGTTATTAAACCAACAACTCTTCTTGCACGTTTTTCAAAACTAGCTCAGGTATATAAATTTATTGAAAGAAATGGTTTTTCTTCTATCAGCGACCTTTCGTCAAATATTGTCTTCCTAGAGTTTCGTAACCACCTTAAAGCCCAAGAGTATCAAAATGCTCAAGTAGAAGCCATTTACAACACATTGACAAGTATACAAAGAGTTGCTAAGTACCTCCCTATCAATTTCTCCATACCGCCCGATCAAACTTCGGCTAAGTTTTCCTTTGAATTAACAGGTAAAACTAAAGAGGAAGGAGCTAATCAGTTTTATGCTATGCCAACGAGAATAATGGAAGAGATTTACGGTTATTGCTTTAGCAAAATTGACGAGTACTACCCACATAGAGAGGCTCTCCACGAGTTATTACATGATCTAAGAGAAAACTACGTAGAAGGAAAAAGGCGTGTTGACGAGAAAATAGAAAATGGAACCTGGCAATGGATGAATAAAGAATCTTATGACTATAGAGTTGAAGTCAACAAGCACATGCCTTCAAAGTATAAGTCCATAATAAATGCTCATATAGAGAATACTCCTCTCGGCAGCAAGCTGCCTAGCGACGCACGTAATTTCCAAAGTGCAATAATTGAGTTGCAAACTATTTGTTTCATCACCTGTGGAGCCCTTACAGGAATGCGCCGTTCTGAGCTATATTGCTTAAACTCCAATAGTTTTCGAGAGAAAGAAGTATATGGTAGAAAATACTATGTTCTCCGCTCAGAGCATCATAAGTTCACTCAAGGGAAAGGAAAACCAGCAGAATGGGTAACAACTAAGCTTACAGAAAAAGCCATCAATATTGCGGAAGCTCTCTCACGACACATGCGAATTCAGTTGTTAGAGGATGAAGACCCGATGAGCGAATATAATTCATCTTGTTTGTGGTTGGGACAAGGACGCAAATCCTTAAAACCAGTAATTATACAAGATAATAGTATGAGAAGGCATTTTCGAAGTATATGTCAAAAAGCAGATGCCATAATCACCAAAGAAGACCTAGATGAATTTCGTCTTATTAACCCAAATAGAGAACCCAAGAAAGCAGATGAAATCTTAAAAGTTGGTAAGATTTGGCCGCTAAGTACTCATCAATTAAGGCGAACCTTTGCTGTGTTTTCCAAACGACATAATCTTTGTCACGACATTGCAATAAAACAACAATTTAAGCACTTAGATCTCCCTACAACAGAATGGTATGGAGAAGGAGGGCTTGCCAGTAAAATAAAAGCATTGCAGATCGATACTGAACTCCAGTCCTTCATCAACGATGTTATCCATGAGTCTACAACACAAAAAATCCACGAATGGTACGAAGGAAAGGAGTCTAACAATCTTATGGGACATATGGCTGGATCTATCAATAAAAACCGACTGGGCCTTCCTAAAAAGTATAAATCTTGGGATTCGATAAATGAGCACGTCAAGGCCGGTCGCCTAACTCTAGTTGGTACACTACACTCGTATTGTATGGCAGGGTACGAATGCCAGATGCATAAGATAAGTTCACCTGCAAACTGTATGAGTTGTGAAAACCAACTTATTGGCCAAGAACAAATTGAAAGCTGGCAAAAACGTCATGCTTGGGTTTCTCAACAAGTTAAAGACATGGATGCTATAGGCACACTAACAAGTTCAATGTATTCTCATTTCATTACGCAGATTAGAGCAGCGGAAAAAGTATTGTATCGATTTAAAATTCCATTCGAAAAGTTCGACATAGGAAACAACCAGTATGAGCAAGTCCCAAATAACTAGGGTTGAACTTGAAAATGCATTAAAGCGTATTCTAAGCGGAAAAACCGAGCGTATAGATCCAAATAGAAAACTTTCTGTCAAAGCAGTAGAAGAAGAGGCAGGATTGGGTGATGGTTCCGCTTACTATTACAAAGACATAGTCTCAACGATAAAAAAAACGGCGCTCAATAACTCACCAAAAGCTAAAAGCCATAACCTCTACGAAGAAAAAATTGCAAACCTCAGGGAGCGCCTATCTAATGAAAAGCGCTTAAAAGAGAAGTACTACAAACAAGCCGAAGACTATAAAGAACAATTAAGTGAAATGGCCAGTCAGCATAACCAACTGGCTTTGATGATTCAGCAGTACCAGTACAAAATTGCAGAGCTACGATCTGGAACTAAATCTATTGATCTCTAAGTATACTCATATGGATTAGTCTGGACTTGAACTCGCGGTGCTATTAGAACTGACAGGTTGCCCTTAACTTGCTTCTGTCCCATTCTGGGCTACGTGTCGAAGTTTGAACAAACATCATCGGGTAGATTTGATATAGAAAAACTAATGGTTTACGAGAAGCAAGACCTGCCCAGTGAGTTTTCAAAAAACCTTCATTTTCACTACATTAATAGTCATTATGCAACGGTGCACTATAGGTTAAAAACTGTTACGATCTTTTCACGATCAGTTGAAAGGATAAATATAATGACAACAATTGCTTACCTAACCATAGAGAGTATTGAAGGCGGTTTATTGTCGATGGCTTGTAATACCCCAGATTCAATGGGTAATGGCTATCAAAGTGGCCATGAAAACGAGATTACAGTTCTGGGTTTTTCGCATAACATGTCTTGGGAAAACCGTTCAGTACACTCACCTATTCAGATCGTTAAAAAAGTGGATAAGTCCAGTCCACTAATATCACAGGCATGCTCAGATGGAGCTGAATTAAAATGTCAGCTTACTTTCTATCGCAACTCTCCTAGAGGCGGTACACAAGAAAAGTTTTACCAAATTGACTTAATTGGCGCTTTGATTAGAAATGTAAATATCGAAATGCCCAACGTGGCTCATTTT